>NZ_VMLS01000014.1:0-22756 GCF_013276805.1 Streptococcus sp. 1449 | reverse complement strand
GCCTTATTTCAGGCTTATACAAAGGAGTTAGGTTCTTCCTACACACGTGATACCTTCTATCAACTCTTGAAGCACCATGGTTGGCGAAATATTAGGCCACGTCCAGCACATCCCAAGAAAGTAGACTCTCAAACCATTGTCGCGTCTAAAAATAAAATCTCAATTCAAGAAGAAAAGAAAGCGCTTTAAAACCAGTAGACCTTTTCGTAAGGTTCGCTTGATGTACCAAGATGAGGCTGGTTTCGGTAGAATCAGTAAACTGGGATCTTGTTGGGCTCCAATGGGAGTAGGTCCACATGTCCATAGTCACTATATACGAGAATTTCGCTATTGTTATGGAGCTGTTGATGCCCATACAGGCGAATCATTTTTCTTAATCGCTGGTGGATGTCATACTGAGTGGATGAACGCCTTTTTAGAAGAGCTTTCACAAGCTTATCCAGATGATTATCTTTTACTCGTTATGGACAATGCTATATGGCATAATAAAAGCGCTGAATCGGTCAATCAGGCTCTAAAACTCATCTTAAAACAAGACAAGATTCTGTCCATCACGGCAGATAATGGTACAGAATTTAACCGCTTGTCTGATGTATTTTCTGAGGAACATATCTATTATGCGCACCCCTATGCCTCTTGGGAAAAGGGGAACTGATGAGAATCACAACAGGCTCATTCGGAGATGGTTACCTAAGGGAACTAAGAAAACGACTCCCAAAGAAGTCGCATTCATCGAAAATTGGATTAATAACTATCCTAAAAAATGCTTGAACTACAAATCACCCAGAGAAGACTTCTTCATGGCTAACTTGAACTTGAAATTTGGCTTTTTTGAAAAAATAGGTAAAAAGTTTAAAAACTCGAAGAAAACTCTTGACAAATCCTGCAAATATTTATATAATCTATGGTAGTAAGGTAGTCTTACGAAAAAATATTTTAAAGAAAAACAAAGGAGATAAAACGATGAAAAAAGTTTTATTGACAAGCGCAGTCGCTCTTGCAGCATTTGGTGCTGTACAAGCTGTTTCAGCTGATACAGCAACTTTTAGTGAGGCTAATGTTCAAACATTGCCAAATGCTAAACCTGCAGCTGATGAGAGAACAGAACCAAGTGCAGAAGTTTCTAAACTCTTTAAAGAAGCAGCAGAAGCAGCAGAAGCAGCAGCTAAACGTGGAGAAGAAGCAAGTGGTAAAGTTAATACTACTGAAAATGGTGATTTGACTATTGATGATATTAAGTCTCACCTTGCATCTCAACAATCTCAACAATCTAATAAACAAAGAGTTGTTACCGATAGATATGTTAAGGTTTATGATAAAGAAGGTAATGAACTGAAACTTGATGGTAAAGCAGTTGAGATTAAGTATGAAAAATCAGCTAATAGTACTGTTGAAGTTAAAACTAAACGTGGAACATATAAATTAACAGTTCGAGTACAAAATGGTAAAGCAACTCTTTTGAAAACTCCTCAATTAGTAGCTTCTGCTGAAACACCTGCTCAAAAAGCTGAATGGATTAAATCAGGTTCTCGCTGGTGGTACAAACACGCTGATGGTTCTTACACAACTAATGGTTGGGAAAAAATCAATGGAACTTGGTACTATTTTGACCAAGCTGGTTGGATGACAACTGGTTGGGTTAAAGACAATGGTACTTGGTACTACCTAAACGACAACGGTTCAATGGCAACTGGTTGGGTTAAAGATAACGGTACTTGGTACTACTTGAAATCATCAGGTGCAATGGCAACTGGTTGGTATCAAGTTGGTGGTAAATGGTACTACTCATACGCGTCAGGAGCTCTTGCAGTTAATACAACTGTAGATGGTTATAAAGTAAACCACAACGGTGAGTGGGTTAAATAATCCAAGATAATTTAAAACTAGGAGAGTTCTCTCCTAGTTTTTTTGCTCTTTGTTAGCTATAGGGGTAGAGTTTTTGGCATTTTCCTTGCAACTCCGTCTATTGGTTAGAAGAAAATAAAAAGTGAACAAGACGATATTTCAGTCGTAACCGCCTAATAACGAAGTATATTGAAAAATCTCCAGCCTAGAGAACTCACGGATAGTTCCTAATCTGGAGATTTCTTATTTGCACTTTTCTTGTACAACTTTAGTCCATGGTAAATCAGCCTCTAAAACCTCTTTGTTTACGAGAGTTTCCTCGTTCGGAAGACATTCTAGAAGATAGGATAGCTATTTCTCACTATTTAATTGATGACGTTTAGCTGTTTCCAACAAGCTCATAATAATAGCTCTTGCTTTAGCTCCTTCAAAATTTTGAGAAAACAACCACCCTCGCTTTTTAAAATTTAGCTTAGGCTAAAAGAGTCCACTGGACTCTTTTACTCCGTCCCATAACCAATGATTTAATGGCGCGTTCAGCTAGATTATTGGAAAGGACCAGATGTCCGTCTTTTAAAATGGTCTTAAAGGTTTCTTCATACTTGAGGCTGTATTCAATAGCCCTTCCTAGTTTTGAACCTGCTAAAACTGACTGACATCGACACCAAGCAAAGAAATCTTCCATTAGGGGGTGGAGCTCTTCTTGACGTTTCTGTAGTCGTTCATCAGCTGGCAAAGCATGCAATCGCTTTTCACCTGCTTTTAAGGCCTAGTTTAAGACTAAGTTAGAACAAGGAAAACATTACAATGTAGCCATCATCCACCTTGCAAAAAAACTTATCCGAACCATGTTTTATCTCCTAAAAAAGAGCTACCATTTGACGAACAAAAAGTGATGTAATTTCTGAAATTAACACAAGATTACCTTTGAAAAAAATGGACTTTTTCAAGGGATTTTTGCCGTGCTCTAAAATCATCGCTAAATCATCAAATTGAAATAAGAAATATTTTAGATAAACTATTGACTTTTCTTATAGTTTGTCTTTCATTATAGCACATTTTTAAATCTAAGTTTACTAGTTTCAATGCTTCTATCTATTTATTCGGGAAAAAGTATGAAAAATACTTGCTCTGGCTCTTTCCAATGGTATTTTTTGGTGCTTTCCTTTATAATGGGTGTATGGATAAGAAAAAATTATTATTGATTGATGGGTCTTCTGTTGCTTTTCGGGCGTTTTTTGCGCTCTATCAGCAGTTGGACCGTTTTAAGAATGCGGCTGGTTTGCATACCAATGCCATTTATGGTTTCCAGTTGATGTTGAGCCATTTGTTGGAGCGGGTGGAGCCTAGTCATATTTTAGTAGCCTTTGATGCGGGAAAGACGACTTTCCGTACAGAGATGTATGCGGACTATAAGGGTGGTCGGGCTAAGACTCCGGATGAGTTTCGTGAGCAATTTCCTTTTATTCGTGAGTTGCTGGATCATATGGGGATTCGTCACTATGAGTTGGCTCAGTATGAGGCGGATGACATCATTGGGACACTGGATAAACTAGCAGAGCAGGATGGTTTTGATATTACCATTGTCAGTGGGGACAAGGATTTGATTCAGCTGACGGATGAGCATACGGTGGTTGAAATTTCCAAGAAAGGTGTGGCTGAGTTTGAGGCCTTTACGCCAGATTATCTCATGGAAAAGATGGGCATCACACCGACTCAGTTTATCGATCTCAAGGCGCTCATGGGTGATAAGTCGGATAATATCCCTGGGGTGACCAAAATTGGTGAAAAGACGGGTATCAAACTCTTGCTGGAGTATGGTTCGCTTGAGGGGATTTATGAAAATATCGATGGGATGAAGGCTTCTAAGATGAAGGAAAATCTCATTAATGATAAGGAACAGGCCTTTTTGTCTAAAACACTAGCGACCATTGATACCAAGGCACCGATTGCGATTGGTTTAGAGGACTTGGTCTATAGTGGTCCAGATGTTGAAAATCTTGGGAAATTCTACGATGAGATGGGCTTCAAACAGCTAAAGCAGGCTTTAAATGTGTCGTCAGCTGATGTGTCTGAGAGTTTGGATTTTACTATTGTTGACCAAATCAGTCAAGATATGCTGAGTGAAGAGTCTATCTTCCACTTTGAGCTTTTTGGTGAGAATTACCATACGGATAATTTGGTTGGATTTGCCTGGTCTTGTGGGGATAAGCTCTATGCCACAGACAAGCTTGAGCTGTTGCAAGACCCGATTTTCAAGGATTTCTTAGAAAAAACATCTCTGAGAGTTTATGACTTTAAGAAGGTTAAAGTTCTTTTGCAACGTTTGGGTGTGGATTTGCAGGCGCCTGCTTTTGACATCCGTTTGGCTAAATACCTCCTTTCGACTGTGGAGGACAATGAAATTGCGACCATCGCTAGTCTTTATGGTCAGACTTACTTGGTTGATGATGAAACTTTCTACGGTAAGGGTGTTAAAAAGGCCATTCCTGAACGTGAGAAATTCTTGGAACACTTAGCTTGTAAACTTGCTGTTTTGGTTGAAACAGAGCCTATTTTGCTTGAAAAACTCAGCGAAAATGGGCAATTAGAGCTTCTTTATGATATAGAGCAACCTCTGGCTTTTGTCCTTGCCAAGATGGAAATAGCTGGAATTAGGGTCAAGAAAGAGACTTTGTGTGAGATGCAGGCTGAAAATGAGCTTGTCATTGAAAAACTGACTCAAGAGATTTACGAGTTGGCTGGTGAGGAGTTTAATATCAACTCGCCTAAGCAGTTGGGCGTGCTTCTCTTTGAAAAATTGGGACTTCCTTTAGAATACACTAAAAAAACCAAGACAGGTTATTCGACAGCGGTGGATGTCTTGGAACGCTTGGCTCCTATTGCTCCGATTGTTAAGAAAATCCTAGACTACCGTCAAATTGCTAAGATTCAATCGACTTATGTAATTGGCTTGCAGGACTGGATTTTGGATGATGGCAAGATTCATACTCGTTATGTGCAGGATTTGACCCAAACAGGTCGTCTGTCTAGTGTGGATCCAAACCTGCAAAATATTCCTGCCCGTTTGGAGCAGGGTCGTCTCATTCGTAAGGCTTTTGTGCCTGAGTGGGAGGATAGTGTATTGCTCAGCTCGGACTATTCACAGATTGAATTGCGCGTTTTGGCGCATATTTCTAAGGATGAGCACTTGATTAAGGCCTTCCAAGAGGGAGCGGACATCCATACCTCGACAGCCATGCGGGTCTTTGGCATTGAGCGTCCTGAGGATGTGACTGCAAACGATCGTCGCAATGCCAAGGCGGTTAACTTTGGAGTGGTTTATGGTATTTCAGACTTTGGTTTGTCTAATAATCTGGGCATTAGCCGTAAGGAGGCCAAAGCCTACATTGATACCTACTTTGAACGCTTCCCAGGTATTAAAAACTACATGGATGAAGTGGTGCGTGAGGCGCGTGATAAGGGCTATGTGGAGACCCTCTTCAAGCGTCGTCGTGAGTTGCCAGATATCAATTCGCGCAACTTTAATATTCGTGGTTTTGCGGAGCGGACAGCCATCAATTCTCCTATTCAGGGTTCGGCAGCAGATATTCTCAAGATTGCCATGATTCAGCTAGATAAAGCCTTGGTTGCAGGTGGTTATCAGACTAAGATGCTTCTGCAAGTGCACGATGAAATCGTCCTTGAAGTTCCTAAATCTGAATTGGCAGAGATGAAAAAATTGGTCAAACAAACCATGGAAGAAGCCATTCAACTCAGTGTTACCCTCATCGCAGATGAAAATGAAGGGGCAACCTGGTACGAGGCTAAATAAAAAGGGGGCTAGTCCTCCTTTTTGTAGTAGAATTATGCAAGCCTTTTCAAAATGTGCTATACTGATGAAAAAGGAGGATTTCTATGAGTCAAGAATTTATCAATCCAAGTGATGGCGTGATTCGTCAGTATCTCGCAACGAGTAAAACCCTTGCTGTAGTGGGGTTATCAGATCGTGAGGAAACAACCAGTAATCGAGTGACCAAGGAAATGCAGGCTCGGGGTTATAAAATTATTCCAGTCAATCCCAAGGCGGCAGGTGGCGAAATATTGGGTGAAAAGGCTTATGCTAGTCTAGCAGAGATTCCTTTTCCTGTAGATATTGTCAATGTTTACCGTCGCAGTGAGTTTTTGCCAGATGTGGCGCGTGATTTTTTCAAGGCTGATGCTAAGATTTTTTGGGCACAGCTAGGACTTGAAAGTCTAGAAGCAGAAGAGATTTTGCGTGCTGGTGGATGTGATGACATCGTGATGAATCGTTGCATCAAGAGAGAACATACACGCTTGATTGAGGAAGCATAAGAAAAAGGTAGCTGGTGGGCTACCTTTTGTGTTATACTCAATGAAAATCAAAGAGCAAACTAGCCGCAGGCTGCTCAAAACACTGTTTTGAGGTTGTAGATAAGACTGACGAAGTCAGTCACATATATACGGCAAGGCGACGTTGACGTGGTTTGAAGAGATTTTCGAAGAGTATTAGAAAATGCCGATAAGGGTCTGCATACCAAGAGTGGTGAGGATGATGGCAATCCAGCAGATGGCTCCAAGAAGAATGGATTTTCCACTGGATTTGACCATAGCTACTAGATTGGTTTTGAGACCGATAGCACTCATGGCCATGATAATGAGGAATTTGGAAAGTTGTTTGAGAGGGGTAAAGAAACTACTAGACACACCGAGAGAGGTCAGAAGGGTGGTTAGGAGCGATGCAAGGATAAAGTAAAGGATAAAAAGTGGGAAGACTTTTTTCAGTTGTAGGCTTTGCTTGTTTTCTTGTTGGCGACTTTGCCAGTAGGAGAGAAAGAGCGTGATAGGGATAATGGCCAAAGTACGTGTGAGTTTAACAATGGTTGCAGACTCGAGGGTATTGCTTTGGTAAAGACTGTCCCAAGCGCTGGCGGCAGCCGTTACAGAGGAAGTGTCGTTGACCGCAGTCCCTGCAAAGAGGGCGAAGCCTTCATTGGATAGATGAAGCCAGGTGCCGAGGGTTGGAAAGATGAGCGCAGCCAAGACATTGAAGAAAAAGATAACGGAAATGGCTTGGGCTACTTCCTTTTCCTTAGCATCAATAACGGGCGCTGTCGCTGCAATGGCAGAACCCCCACAGATAGAAGAACCTACTCCAACCAAGGTAGCCAGTTTTGTATCCAGTGCAAAGAAACGCTGGAAGAGGTAGGCAATAATCAGAGCTATTGAGATAGTGGACAGGATGACAGGGAGTGAAGATTGGCCAACTGCGAAGACCTGCGAGATATTGAGACCAAAACCAAGCAAGACAACGGCATATTGGAGCAACTTCTTGGAACTAAAGGTCAAACCAGCATCCAGTTGTTTATAGGACGAGAGAAAGGGATGTAGGAGCATGCCTATGAAAATGGCAAAAACGGGCGCGCCAATCACAGGGAAGAATCCTCCTAAGTACCAAGATACGATAGAAATGAGAAGGCAGGCCAAGATACCTGCTCCATTTTTTGATAGAAATGACATAAAAACCTCCAAATAAAATCTTTTACCATTATAGACATAAAAACAGGAAAAGTAAAGTAGAAAGTGGAAAGTTATTCTATTATGTATTTTTGCGGTCGGGGGGCTTTTGTAGTATAATAGAGATACGTTTTTACAGTAGGAGGTATCTATGGACTTAACTAAGCGCTTTAATAAACAGTTAGATAAGATTCAAGTTTCGTTGATTCGTCAGTTTGACCAGGCTATTTCGGAGATTCCTGGGGTCTTGCGTTTGACCTTGGGGGAACCTGATTTTACAACGCCAGATCATGTCAAGGAGGCGGCCAAGCGAGCGATTGACCAGAACCAATCCTACTATACAGGGATGAGTGGTCTGCTGACTCTACGTCAGGCAGCCAGTGACTTTGTTAAGGAAAAGTACCAACTGGACTATGCTCCTGAAAATGAAATCCTGGTTACAATTGGGGCGACAGAGGCTTTATCTGCGACTTTGACAGCTATTTTGGAAGAGGGAGACAAGGTGCTCTTGCCAGCTCCTGCCTATCCAGGTTATGAACCGATTGTCAATCTAGTTGGGGCAGAGATTGTCGAGATTGACACAACTGAAAATGGTTTTGTCTTGACTCCTGAGATGTTGGAAAAGGCCATTTTGGAGCAGGGAGACAAGCTCAAGGCGGTTATTCTCAACTATCCAGCTAATCCGACAGGAATTACCTATAGTCGGGAGCAGTTGGAGGCCTTGGCAGACGTTTTACGCAAGTACGAAATTTTCGTTGTCTGTGATGAGGTTTACTCAGAATTGACCTATACAGGCGAAGCCCATGTATCTCTAGGAACGATGTTGAGAGACCAGGCTATCATTATCAATGGTCTATCTAAATCGCATGCTATGACCGGTTGGCGTTTGGGACTAATTTTCGCTCCTGCGGCCTTCACAGCTCAGTTAATCAAGAGTCACCAGTACTTGGTGACTGCCGCAAATACCATGGCGCAACACGCTGCGGTGGAGGCCTTGACGGCTGGTAAAAACGATGCGGAGCCTATGAAGAAGGAATATATCCAGCGTCGTGATTATATTATCGAGAAAATGACTGCTCTTGGTTTTGAGATTATCAAACCAGACGGTGCCTTCTATATCTTTGCTAAGATTCCAGCTGGTTACAACCAAGACTCCTTTGCCTTTCTAAAGGATTTTGCTCAGAAGAAGGCTGTTGCCTTTATCCCTGGTGCTGCCTTTGGGTGTTATGGAGAAGGTTATGTTCGCCTGTCTTATGCAGCCAGCATGGAGACTATCAAAGAAGCCATGAAACGACTTGAGGAGTATATGAGAGAAGCATGATTCAGTCTATCACGAGTCAAGGCTTGGTGCTCTATAATCGCAATTTTCGTGAGGATGACAAGCTCGTCAAGATTTTTACAGAGCAGGTTGGCAAACGCATGTTTTTTGTCAAACACGCTGGTCAGTCTAAGCTGGCGCCTGTTATTCAGCCCTTGGTGCTGGCACGATTTCTCTTGCGAATCAATGATGACGGACTCAGTTACATCGAAGACTATCATGAGGTCATGACTTTTCCCAAGATTAATAGTGACCTCTTTGTCATGGCCTATGCGACCTATGTGGCAGCTCTTGCAGATGCTAGTTTGCAGGACAATCAGCAGGATGCTCCCTTGTTTGCTTTTTTGCAAAAGACTTTGGAGTTGATGGAAGCAGGCTTGGATTATCAGGTTTTGACCAATATTTTTGAAATTCAAATTTTGACTCGATTTGGGATCAGCCTTAATTTTAATGAGTGTGTCTTTTGCCATCGGGTCGGTCAGGCTTTTGACTTTTCTTTCAAATATGGAGCCTGCCTCTGTTCAGAGCATTATCATGAGGATGAGAGACGTTGCCATCTCAATCCCAATATCCCTTATCTGCTCAATCAATTTCAAGCCATTGATTTTGAGACCTTGGAGACCATTTCGCTCAAGCCCGATATCAAGCAAGACTTACGCCAGTTTATGGATCAGCTCTACGAAGAGTACGTTGGGATTCACCTAAAATCAAAGAAATTTATTGATTCCCTAGCAGACTGGGGACAATTACTAAAAGAGGAAAAGAAATGAAAAAAATCGCAGTAGATGCCATGGGGGGCGATTACGCACCTCAAGCCATCGTTGAGGGTGTCAATCAAGCCCTAGCTGACTTTTCAGATATTGAGGTTCAACTCTACGGAGATGAAGCTAAAATCAAGCAATATCTGACAGCGACAGAGCGCGTCAGCATTATCCATACGGATGAAAAGATTGATTCAGACGATGAACCTACGAGAGCTATTCGGAAGAAGAAAAATGCCAGTATGGTATTGGCGGCCAAGGCTGTCAAAGAAGGAGAAGCAGACGCTGTTCTCTCGGCTGGGAATACAGGTGCCTTGTTGGCGGCAGGATTCTTCATCGTGGGTCGTATCAAGAACATCGATCGTCCTGGACTTATGTCGACTTTGCCGACTGTAGATGGGAAGGGGTTTGACATGCTGGACCTCGGTGCCAATGCAGAAAATACAGCCCAGCACCTCCATCAATATGCGGTTCTAGGTTCTTTCTATGCTAAAAATGTCCGTGGCATTGCGCAACCACGTGTTGGCTTACTTAACAATGGAACAGAGAGTAGCAAGGGTGACCCGCTTCGTAAGGAAACTTACGAATTACTAGCAGCTGATGAAAGTTTGAACTTTATCGGAAACGTGGAAGCACGTGATTTGATGAATGGCGTTGCGGATGTTGTCGTGGCAGATGGTTTCACGGGAAACGCTGTGCTCAAATCCATCGAAGGGACAGCCATGGGAATCATGGGATTGCTCAAGACAGCTATTACAGGTGGTGGTCTTCGAGCGAAACTAGGCGCACTCCTTCTCAAGGATAGCCTCAGAGGTTTGAAAAAACAGCTCAACTACTCAGATGTTGGTGGAGCGGTCTTGTTTGGTGTCAAGGCACCTGTTGTCAAGACTCATGGCTCAAGCGATGCCAAGGCTGTTTATAGTACGATTCGCCAGATTCGTACCATGCTAGAAACAGACGTAGTTGCCCAGACTGCGCGTGAATTTTCAGGAGAATAAAAGAGATGACAGAAAAAGAAATTTTTGACCGTATTGTAACCATTATCCAAGAGCGACAGGGAGAGGACTTTGTCGTGACAGAATCCTTGAGTCTGAAAGACGATTTGGATGCTGACTCAGTTGACTTGATGGAGTTTATCTTGACACTGGAAGATGAATTTAATATCGAAATCAGCGACGAAGAAATTGACCAACTCCAAAGTGTAGGAGATGTTGTTAAAATCATTCAAGCAAAATAGAAATCGGAGTTCCAAGGCATTTGCTTTGGAATTTTTTATTTGGCTTAATACTCTTCGAAAATCTCTTCAAACCATGTCAGCTCTATCTGCCACCTCAAAACAGTGTTTTGAGCAACCTGCGGCTAGCTTCCTAGTTTGCTCTTTGATTTTCATTGAGTATAAGTGACCGTTTAGGAACAGATTTAGTCTTTCTAGGGACAGTAGAAATCTGAGGACAAATAAGGGATATAATGGAGTCAGAAAAAATCAATCTCCAAAAAGGAGAAAAGAAAGGATTTTTATGATGAAAAAATATCTTTATTCTAGTTTGTTAGTTCTTGCAGGAGGCGTTCTCCTAGCAAATACTACGGTAGCCTATGCTGATTCCCCATCAGCAAGTGAGAAAGAAGCGATTGCTCAATTAGTTAATCAAGGCAAGATAAAAGCTGAAGAAGCTGATCAAGTAAAATTGATTGGTTTTGAAGATAAAGAAACCCAAGCAGAGGGAAATCAAGAGAAGAAAGCTTTCAATCAATATCGTGATCCGAAAGGAACATGGATGCAAACCAATGGTAAATGGTGGTTTAAATACGGTTCAGGTGGGTATGCTAAAAATTGGGAACAATTAGATGGCAAGTGGTACTATTTTGATGACCAAGGATGGATGAAAGAAAATACTTGGATTCAACCTGATGGTAATTATTACTACTTATCTGCTAGTGGTGCTATGGTCACTGGTTATCAACGTGTGAATGGTACACCATACTTCTTTAGAGCCAGTGGTGTATGGGTAGAAAATCGTGGACAGGCACTTGGTGAATACGCAGAGACATTTGTAGGAAAAATCCCATATGTTTGGGGTGGGGCAGATTTGAATAGTGGCGTAGATTGCTCAGGATTTACGATGGCTATTCATGCTAAGTTTGATATTAGTATTCCTAGAGTAACCTATGGTCAAGCAACAGGAGGAAGCTATATAAGTAATGGTTCTCAACAAGCTGGAGATTTGATTTTGTATAATAGTGAAGAGACAAATGACCATGTAGGTATTTATGTTGGTGGTGGAAAGGTAGTTCATGCTCC
Source organism: Streptococcus sp. 1449 (assembly GCF_013276805.1). NCBI lineage: Bacteria > Bacillati > Bacillota > Bacilli > Lactobacillales > Streptococcaceae > Streptococcus > Streptococcus sp. 1449. The sequence continues at coordinate 11,016 of NZ_VMLS01000014.1, read as the reverse complement.
ATATCCAGGTCAATATGTTTCTTATATGAATCAATACGGTATTACTCAAAATACAATTCGTAGATATTGGTAATATTGTCTAATTTTTCACAATATTATTGACTTTGACAATGAAAAGTATTAGAATATAGCTAAATAAAGAGGGGAAGCCCTCTTATAGCTATTCAATAAAGGAGGAAATGGCTATGAAAAAATCTAAATTACTTACTCTTGGTTTGCTTGCAGGTGCTGGTCTGCTTTTGTCTATCAACCAAGCACAGGCTGCAGATACTTGGGTTAAAAATGGTGCTGACTGGAATCTTTCTCAAGATGGCAGCCTAGCTAAGGATAAATGGGTACAAAATGCTGGGTCATGGTATCACTTCGATAGCGCTGGTAAAATGCAGACAGGCTGGCTCAAAGACGGCAATACTTGGTATTCTCTAGCAGATAGTGGTGCTATGCGCACTGGCTGGTACAAGGAAGGTAACACATGGTATTCGCTCGCAAGTAGTGGCGCCATGCGTACAGGTTGGTACAAAGAAGGATCTACATGGTATTATCTCAAAGGCAGTGGCGCTATGGCAACAGGATGGGCGACTCCAAATGGTAAATGGTCTTACTTTGAAAAATCAGGTGCTATGGTCGCAGATAGAGCTGTTCCAGCCAGTGATGGGGAAAGTTATGTCATTGGTAAGGATGGCTATCTAGCAAATAGAAAAGATGCTGGATACAGTATTCATGATATTGTCAAACTTGGAGATGGGCAAGAATATTTGCTAAATGCTAAAGGTGACGATGTTATTATTGAAAAAAATGCTTGGTATATCAGACCAGAGTTCAAGAAGTTTTCTAATAAATATGGAGATGAGGTTGCAAATACTACCTTAGCTTTAGTGGATAATAAAGAAGAAGGACAAGAAATTGATCCTAAGGCAGTTTTACAGAACTTCCAAAACTTACCAAATCGCTACTACTTTGATGAAAATGGACATCGTGTGATTAATATCCCAGCAATGACAACCTATTCAGAGATTAAAAAAGTTGGCAATGATGTCTATTTAGAAAATCCAGGTGCACGACTTCGTCTTGGAGCTACCCACTTTACAATCAATAACAATAAACTATACTATTTAGAAAATGAGCAAGGTAAGCTCAAAACAGGTTACTTTGTATTGATTGATGATGGTATGGCTACAACCCACTATCACATCCTAGCCTATGCGGATCAATCTGGTGAAATTCTTAAGATGAAACGCTTGCCATCAGGAGTTTCAGATTATCTGGATAAAGAAATCGATGGTTTATATGGTGAAAAAATTAAAATTGAATCTCCACACTCAAACGAATATTATAAAGTGGTTGTGGTTAAATAAAAATAACATCTTCACAACTAATCGTTAACGCTCTAACCAATATACCATTTTCAGGAGGCTTTAGATTTCTTGTATTTTAAAAGGAAACTAAAGCCTTTTGTAGATGGAGCAGGGGATAGAGTTATCTATAAAATAATGAAAAGGAGTCTGTCATGGAAATGAAAAATACATTTGTAGAATTGGAACAATTTGAAGAGTTAACTCCAGAGGTTTTGGAAGAAGTGAATGGTGGAGGGATTTTTGAAGATACCGTAAAATGGTGCGATAAATTATTTAGTACGGGTAGACACTTTGCTTAAATTCACAGTATTCGTTAGAGATTAGATTTATTTATGATTATTTTAGAATTCTTAGTTTCTGTGCTATATATACTGTTGGTAGTCGTTTCAACCATGGTTCCTACTATTTATTTGGGTGCTCAAATTTCCCCAGAATTTTATAAAAAACGTTATTGGGTCCTTGTATTTTTAATTAGTTTATCTGCTCGCCAAACATTTGGAGAATTATTTCATATAGGAATCATTCTCTTCTTTTACTGTATTTTTTTACTAGTATTGCACAAGGGAAAAGGGGAAGCTTTTTTTCTTTCTCTGTATCTTTTTCTCTTCTTTCAAAGTATTCGTTATTTATTTTTGACAATTTGGATTCGTGTATTATCTGGTGAGCCTTGTTGTTTTGTAGATTCGTTTTCCACTTTATATAGATCTGTATTTGATTTATTATCAATATTTCTATGTTCTACAATTATGAAACGTTGTTCTTTGGATTTGGATTTATTCTTTTCAGATGCTTTCAAAACCCACTATTATAAGAGTTTTTTCATTATCCTACCTCTGACTGGATTTAGGATATTCTCTTCGTTTATGACCAATAGAAATAGTTCGTTCTACGTTCGTTTTGATACGACCATTTCTCTCCTGATTTTCATTCTCTTTTTCTCTTGGCTCTTTTACATCAAGCATTTGGAGCAGGTTTATCGTGATGAGCAGACCATTCAGAGACAGGAAGATGAAAATCGTTCCTTGCAAGGAATGGTGGATAAGTTGGGACATCTCTATGATGAGGTTCGAGGTTTCCGTCATGATTTTGCGGGAATTGTCGCCAGCATGGAGCCTGCCATAGCAAATCAAGACATGGCTGAGGTATCTACCATTTATCAAGATGTCTTTCTAAAGACTAATGAAAAGCTGAGGAAGGCGGATTACACGGCCTTTAATCTTCACAATATCCATGATATAGCTATTCGCAATACCTTGGCAAAAGCCATGATTGTGGCAGATAAGCAGGGAATTCATTTTAGTTTGGAGACGGTGGGGGTTGTCGAAGAGCTGGCATTGCCTATGTTGGAGGCTATCCGTATCCTCTCTATCCTCACGACAAATGCTTTAGAAGCAGCCAGTGAGGCTGAAAATCCGCAGATTCGGGTTGCTTTATTGGCAGGTGATAGGAGTGTCCGTTTTATCATTGAAAACACTCGTAAGAAAGAAGAACTGAATCCCAGTATTCTCAGTCAAAAGGGTTACTCTACCAAGGATAACCACAGTGGACTGGGCTTGGCAACCTTGGAGGACATGGTTTTTCATTATGATTTAAACTTAGATACCCAGCTAGGAGAGACGACTTTTAGACAAGATTTAGAATTGCCATTTAAGGATGAGAAACGAGGGGGAGAGGAATGAGAATTTTAGTTTTGGAAGACGATAGAGTCCAGCAAGGACGGATAGAGCAGACTTTACTAGATATCGGTCGCTCTCGCAATTTAAGATTGGAAATTGATATTGCCAAAAACTATGGGGATGTTGAAAAGTATTCTCAGTATTTTGACCATTACCAGCTCTATTTATTAGATTTAGAGATTGATGGAGAGCGTGAACGGGGCTTTCAGGTTGCTCAACAGGTTCGGGAGCGGGATCCTTTTACAAGCATTGTCTTTGTGTCCACGCACTCGGAGGCCTTACCTCTAGCTTTTCGCTACCACTTGTCTGCCTTGGATTTTATTTCCAAGGATCAGCCAGAGGCGGACTACTGTCATCAGCTGGAGCGCTGTCTGGACTATGTACTGGCAGTAGATAAGAGGGAAAATATGCGTCTCTTTACCTATAGTTTTGAGGGAAGACGGGGCTTCACTCTGCCCTACCATGAAATTTTAGCCTTTGAAACTTCAGTGGAATCCCATCGTATCAAGGTCTATTATGCCAATCATTCTATCAAGACCATTTATGGCAGTCTCAAGGATATCGCTGCCAAGGCTGAAAAAGATTACTTTGTCTATGCCAATCGCAATACGTTAGTCAGTTTACAGGCTATTGAAGAGATGACTGCCACAGAAGTGACCTTGTTAGAAGGCTTGCATTTCCCCGTATCACGAACAGCCAGAAGAACCCTTAAAAAATATCTTAATGTCTAATATCTGTTAGATTTGAATGAGTTTATCAATAAGAATATCGGAAAATTTTCTGATATTCTTATTTTTTGACTTCTTTTTCGAATAGATAAGTAAGAGGAAAAGAAAAGGAGTTTGCTTCATGTATCTACCGATTTTCTATTCATGGTATATTAAATTATTTTTCAAATAAAATTTAATTTAGTTGTACATTTTCGAAATTTTTTTCGAATAGATAAGTAAGAGGAAAAAGAAAGGAGTTTGCTTTATGTATCTACCAATTTTCTATTCATGGTTCATTAAATTATTTTTTAAATAAAATTTAATTTAGTTGTACATTTTTGAAATTTTTTTCGAATAGATAAGTGAGAAGAAAAAGAAAGGAATAAAATAATGAAAGAACATTATTACGGATTTGTTGAGCTAACTTCGGAAGAATTGACCGATATTCAAGGTGGAGAAAATTGGACGAAGACCCTTGTAGATTGGTACATTGGATTTCGTAGAGGTTTTGGTTTTTAGGAGGATAAGAGATGAATGAAATGAATGATAAGTATACTATTGAAGTATTAAAGGAAAGCGACTTAGCCTTGCTGGTGGGTGGTAGTGAGGCAAGTTACCAACATGGTTTAATGGTGGGGTTCATTTTACGTCGTGCGTTATTTGGATTCTAAGATAATATTTAGAGAGTGAAGCTTACCTACAACAATGAACAGAATATATGAAAAAGGAAATACAAATAACTACCTTTTTCAATTGTTAAGAATCAAAAAAGGAGAATAAGATGGAACAAATTAAAAATATGGAAAATAATTTTCATGTAATGAGTCATGAGGAATTGGCCGATGTAGAAGGAGGCTTGCTATTTGGTCTGGTAGTAGTTGGAGGAGTCGCAATTGCAGGAACATTTTTATTGGGTGCGGTAGATGGTGCTTCAGGAGCACATGCTAAGCGTCGTGGACGTTAACAGGGAAGGAAGAGCGCTGATGGAACGCATAATAGAAAGTTGGATTACTAGGGTAGAGAATTTTTACAGTTTGCAGTCAATTCCTGTGAAAGTATTCATTTTCATAGTTGGAGTAGTTGGGATTTATGCTTTAGGGACATTACTTTTAGGACCGGTTTATTGGGCGGGGCAGAAGTTTGGCGAAACAATTTACAATTATTTGTTTCAATAAAAAATTATAGATAAAGAGGAACAGACATAATGAATATGATAAAAATTGAAGAAAAATTTACAAGTCTTACAGAAAAAGATTTGGCAACAGTAGAGGGTGGTCGAGTGTCATGGAGAGGTAATATTAACATCGATGTCCACAAAGTGATTGATAGTACGGGAAGATTTTTCGGTGGTATCTATAATGCTGGTAGATCATTTGGGCGAAATGTTTACAATGCATTTTATTGAAGATTTTTCGGTGGTATCTATAATGCTGGTAGATCATTTGGGCGAAATGTTTACAATGCATTTTATTAATATAGTTTATTAAAATGAATATCATATATTATATTTTTGAATTCGTTTTCGAATAGATAAATAAGAGGAATACAGGGAATGATTATTTCAGTAATTCAAGATTTGGATGAAACAATTTAATAAACACTGCTATACCAAACTTGTCAAGTTTGCAACAAGACAAGCATTAAAATAAAAAAGGAGGCATTCGTTATGAATACAAAAACGATGTCACAATTTGAAATTATGGATACTGAGATACTTGCTTGCCTTGAAGGTGGCGGATGCAATTGGGGAGATTTTGCCAAAGCAGGTGTTGGAGGAGGAGCAGCACGAGGTCTTCAGCTAGGAATTAAAACAGGAACATGGCAAGGTGCAGCAACTGGTGCTGCGGGAGGAGCTATATTTGGAGGTGTGGCCTATGCAGCGACATGTTGGTGGTAATTATGGATTTTAAAAGTTTTATTATTGGTTTAGTAGTTGGTATATTTGGTCCCTATATGGATGATCTAATTAGAAAAAAATTTTTAAAGTCTTCGGAGAAGAAAACAGAAAAATTTGTCAAAAAATAATCAAAACGATAAATGATGAATCTGATTCAAAATTATCTTGCACATGTAAAGAGGACCATCTCTCCTCTTATCAGGTAAATAGGAATCTTGCAGTAGCGAATCAAAAAAGGAGTAACTATGAATCGTAATTTAGAACGGTGTTATCTATTCTGACTATGAATAGATCATACCAGAGGTGGCTTATAAATAGCGGGGACATTAGAAATTGAAGTAACTTTAAATAGGATGTCGTAAAGGTTACTATCAATGATTTATTTGTCCCAAGCTTGCCTAGGGTGTCAGAAAAAAATCATTTTCCTTTCAATAGCATATTTTTAGTAGGTAGGACGTTTGTTCTGCCTATTTTTTATCCAAAAAGTGCAGTTGAGGTGTTTATTTATATCGTTTGGAGTTTATTTGGAGTTTTACATGTATTTTTGATAAAAAATAGGCATAGAAATTAGGAAAGTTGAAGAAAAGGAATGAAGAAGGTCTTAGTTTGTGATTTTTTACATACTTTTAAGTCTTGATGAAGTAGTTTGAACTAATATATAATTGCTAGAAATTGAATACACTACTCCTTGAGGGCATTTTGCCCTCTTTTATATTTTACAATAAGTGTAAAAAGGAGAGTTTTTATGCGTTACGGTTATGTTCGAGTATCTACAAAAGAACAAAATATTGATAGGCAATTTTCAGCATTGGTAGAAAACAAATTATCAAAAGAGAATATTTTTATTGATTACGTTTCAGGAAAAGATTTTGACAGAATGGAATATCAAAAATTATTAACTACCTTGAAAGAAAATGATGAATTGGTTATTAAATCAATTGATAGGTTGGGAAGAAACTATGATGAAATTTTAGAACAATGGCAAGCAATTACTAAGAAAAAGAAAGTAAATATAACTGTTTTAGATTTCCCCTTATTAAATACAAAGAATAGCAATGATAATATCACAGGAAAACTAATCTCCGATATCGTTTTACAAGTCCTATCTTATGTGGCACAGTTTGAAAGAGAACAAATCAAACAAAGACAAATGGAAGGAATACGGGAAGCACAGAAAAAAGGGAAGAAATTCGGCAGACCAAAATTGGTTGTTCCGAATAATCTCCCTGATGTGATAGCTCAATATAAGAAAAAAGAAATAACCTTACGAGAAGGTGCAGACATCTTAGGAGTATCAAAAAGCACCTTTCACAATTGGATAAAAAATTCATAGTTCTTGTCAAAAAACCTAGGATTTTTTGGACAGAAAATACAGTCTATTTTAGAAGCGTTTTCGTTAGAAAAAAGGTTCTAAAATCCAGCATTTTGACCAATTATTATTACACTTCCATTTTATCAAGTTTGTCCAAAAAAGTCTAGATTTTAGGACAAACTGATTATTTTACAATAAATAAAAATAGGGGGACACGAAATGGACACCAAAGCTAAAAAGTTCACACTTGCAACGATTTCAGCTCTATCACTTCTTGGGGTAGGAATTGTTACATCACAATCAGTAGTTGCTAATGATAGGCTGGTTTCCACTCAAGCAATCAAAGGTCAATCCTACAATATCTTAAACTCTGAGGTCACTAGTACTTCTTCTGGTACTACTCTAGTTGGGATTGAAGGGACTTTCTTAACGCCAGATAAACAGGCTATCTTAGATCGTATCAATGCTATTCGAAAAGAGGCAGCAGATGAAGGTCTAGTTACTAGCTATGTTCCGATCAAATGGTCAACTGAACTAGAAAAAACAGCCTTCGTTCGGGCAGCAGAAGCTTCTGTAACTAGGCATCATAAACGTTTATCTAATAAAGATATTTGGAGTGCCTGGCCTTCAGGGAATTTTTCACTAGCCGAAAACTTAGCTTGGAACTATGATGGATTTATGACAGCTATTAATCAATGGTATGACGAAAAAGCAGATTACGTCAAATCTCGTAGTGGGGCAAGTGTATCTGGTCAAACTGGACACTACGAATCCTTAATCAATTCAGAATTGACCTATATGGGTTTGGCAGCCTTTGAAAACCCTGTCACTCAAAATGGATGGATTACCGTTGCACAAAGTTTCGGAACATCATCTGGTGGCTCTGAAGAATTAGCTGGTGGTTATGGAAAGGCCATTCAATATACAGAAGCAAATTCTTCTCAGATTCAAACATTTGCGACTAAGGCGAATCTTTTTGACAAAGACTTGAAGGCAATCGGAACTCATACCAGTAAGAAAACAAAACAAGGTAAGTCTAACGGGACTAATAAACCAGGTTTCTTTTTTCAAATGCAAGATATTGGTAGGGGTATGGGTTTTTGGCGACAATCTGGTTCTCGTTGGTGGTTTATGCAACTTGATGGGTCTTACCCTTACAATCAGTGGGCAAAATTAGATAATATCTGGTATCACTTCGATAGTTCAGGTTGGATGCAAACTGGCTGGATAAAAGACAACGGCACGTGGTACTATCTCGACGGTTCAGGTGCTATGAAGACTGGTTGGTTCAAGGATAACGGTAGTTGGTATTATCTTGATAGCTCAGGTGCTATGAAAACAGGCTGGATGAAGGTATCTGGGAAATGGTACTATGCCTATAGCTCTGGTGCCCTAGCAATCAATACGACTACACCAGACGGCTATCGCGTCAATTACAATGGAGAATGGGTATAGGATAAGATTATAAAAAATAGATAAAAAGAAAAGGAATACAAAAATTATGAAAAAAATCGTTTTAACGACTACAGCAGTTTTATCACTCCTAGCAACAGGAGCTACAATTTCAAGTGTCAATGCAGCAAGTGGCGTCCCGATGGTCAAGTTCTGGTCTCCTGCAGCTAATGCTTATGTTGAAGAACCTGCTCCTGGGTATCGTGATACAGATTTAGTCGCAACAGATGTGACGCTTGTAGAAAAAAGAAAAGCACAACTTGGAGCATTTTCTGATGGTGAATTTACAACGGTTGATTGGGTAGATAATGCTTATAGACAAGAATTCTCTAAGCAATTTGCAAGTTTTGAATCCAACGGCATTGCTACATTCAACGGTAAAACAATTGTCTTTAAAGCAACAGACTATGGTATCTATACCATGAAGTTTGAATTAAATGGTACTCTCTATAAGTTAACTGCTGATGTCAGAGAAAATCTAGGAAAAGGAGGTCCTTTTTACACTTATGTAACCAAACTAGAAGTCTTATCAAATAATCAAGCAAATACTATCTCGAATACGAGTACTGAAAAACAAATAGAAGCAACAATTACAAAGGTTGAAATTCATCATTTTGGATTTAATTTTGAAGGTGTACTCTCAGAGCCACTACAACACGGAGGAGATAATGCAGCTAGAGGAAATGTTACTCTAATTGATAAGGCTACCGGAAAGATTGTGTACCAACATAATAATGATGTCATCTTTAGTGGTCTAACTAATGACGTCAACGACCAATTTCTTTTGCCTTTAATTTATAGTAATAAATTTAAAGGGGATGTTTTCGATATCAGACAGTTTCCTGCCGGAACATACATCTTGGAGATGTCTGGAGAAGCTGGCTCTCCGCACGATCACTCAGTTGATAATAGAAAACGTGTCTTTAAAGTTAGAAAAGAGGTGACTATCGGAAATCCTTCAACAAATTCAAATACTAACACCACAACTCAATCAGGTTCGAATTCATCTAGCTCGTCAACTTCTACAAGTTCGTCATCTGGAAACTATTCTAACACGGATACAACCATGACGACCCATCAGTCTAAATCTACTTGGATGTATTCGAATGGTCGCTGGTGGTATAAACACGAAGATGGCACTTATACAACTAATGACTGGGAAAAAATCAATGGTGTTTGGTATCGTTTTGATAACTCTGGTTGGATGCAAACTGGCTGGGTAAAAGACAACGGCACGTGGTACTATCTCGACGGCTCAGGTGCGATGAAGACAGGTTGGGTCAAAGATAACGGTAGCTGGTACTACCTTCAAGATTCAGGAGCTATGAAAACAGGCTGGATGAAAGTATCTGGCAAATGGTACTATGCCTATAGCTCTGGTGCACTCGCAATCAATACAACTACACCTGACGGTTATCGTGTCAGTTACAACGGTGAGTGGGTATAAAAACAATTTCAAATTGTAAGATTAAACATATGAAAAAATTATTTCTATTCAGTATTAGTATATTAGCTATCTCTATTTTAACGGCTTGCCAACATCAGAGTGAAAACACTTCTGCAACAAGTTCTGAAGCAATTGCTTCAAGTACTAGTTCAACTTTTTCTACATCGGAAGAGAAGAAACCTGATTACACCCTATATAATCCTGTTCTTAAAGAATATGCCAAAGTATTAGATGGTTCGTCAACTTCACATACAGAGATCAATTCAAAAGCAAACTTAAAAAACACTTATCCTAAAGAATATTCTGGATTACAGTATAGCTTGTATGATTTAGACCAAGACGGTACGGACGAACTTTTGATTGCCCTAAAAATGGATTCTAACTATTACGATTTATTAGATATTCGAACTCTTAAAAATGGTGAAGTTATTCGACTGACCAATGCAGAAAACAATCTGGACTTTATTGGAGAGCGAGTACATTTTAATCCTTTAGAAAATGGTTATTTTCAATTATCTACCCGAGTATCTACTAATCAAATCCAACTTAAACTATACAAGTTGAATCAGGATGGAACACTGTTAGAACTAGTCATTGAATCAGATACAGAAGAGGGACTGGGGACAAAACCACCTTCCCTTGACATAAGATCTTTCTTTTGGAAATCTGTCACAAGTCTTATAAATGGAGAAACAAGCCTTCCGTCAGAAAGTAAAGGGATGGATATTACTGCAATTCAAAATGGAGATTTTTCTAGTGTCGCAGGCACTTGGAGGAATCGTACAGGTATTGAATTTACTTTCGACAAAAATGGTTTAGTAAGTGATCATTCCAAGATTTCAATTGAACATGCTAAGGAAATTGACCACTATCTCAAGGCAAGTTCTGTTTCTAAAGATGGAGGTGCTGGTGCAGCTATTGCCTTTTTACCAGCAGGAATCCCTATAACCATGTCTGTCACCTCTTCTTCAGATAATGGCTATACTGACTCGTCTGATATTACACAAGACCGCTTATGGTTTGGACACCAACTTATCAATGGTAGTACCGAGGGATTTTTTTACAAGGTAGAATAGTTTTAATAGACTTACAAATTTATCAATAAGAATGTCGGAAAATTTTCTGATATTCTTATTTTTTTGACTTCCTTTTCGAATAGATAAGTAA
>NZ_VMLS01000013.1:0-14352 GCF_013276805.1 Streptococcus sp. 1449 | reverse complement strand
CTATCATTTCGAGATTGAGGGATTGAAAAAAACTTACTTCAAGCTTGCCAATACGAATTTTAAGCAGAATATCATTTCTCTTTTTAGAATCAAAACGACGAGATTGTGGAATCTCTACAGGAACAATAGGTTGTGGCATTAAAATATCCTCCAATAGTTTTACTTTACTAATAGTATACAGGAGGTCTTCCATGAATGATAGATACCTTGTTATGACGCGCTTACAAATAAACAATTGATTTAGGACATTTGTTTGATAGTGGTGATAAAGTTTTAAATCTGCTACATAATTTGTAGAGTTTTTTCTATAATTAGGAGTTTAACCTAATCTGCAAATAGGAGTATACTAATAATGTAATCGTTATCAAAAGTCTAAAAAAGAATTTTTAGATGGATATCAAAATAAAAAGGGAGGAAATTATGAATAAGTTTTCAAAAACCTTGAGAGACAACTGGATCTTTCTCTTGATGGTTTTGCCAGGGGCGCTCTGGTTGATTCTATTCTTCTACATTCCAGTATTTGGAAACGTGGTTGCCTTCAAAGACTACCACATGACCAGTAATGGTTTCATAGATAGTATCATAAATAGTAAATGGGTCGGACTCGATAATTTCAGATTCTTATTTAGTTCAAGAGACGCCTTTATTATCACACGAAATACGGTTCTCTACAATCTTGGCTTTATCTTTCTAGGTTTAGTTGTATCTGTAGGGATTGCCATTATCCTCAGCGAGCTCCGTTCCAAGAGAATGGTGAAGATTTTCCAAACTTCTATGTTGTTCCCTTACTTCCTGTCTTGGGTTATCATCAGTTTCTTTACAGATGCCTTCCTAAATATTGATAAAGGGGTGTTCAATCATTTATTGGAAAGTCTTGGTCTCAAAGAAGTCAACTTCTACGCTGATTTGGGAATTTGGCCCTATCTCCTACTTTTCCTAGGTATTTGGAAAGGTTTTGGATATAGCAGTGTCATGTACTATGCGACGATTATGGGAATTGATCCAACCTACTACGAAGCAGCGACAGTGGACGGGGCTAGCAAGTGGCAACGGATTCGCAATGTCACCATTCCGCAGTTGACACCGCTGGTAACTGTATTGACCATCCTTGCAGTCGGAAATATCTTCCGTGCAGACTTCGGTCTTTTCTACCAAATCCCTCACAATGCTGGTCAGCTTTATAACGTAACCAACGTCTTGGACGTATATGTATATAATGGCTTGACCCAGACAGCGGACATCGGGATGGCTTCAGCAGCAGGTCTTTACCAATCAGTAGTCGGCTTGATTCTGGTGGTTCTATCAAACTTACTGGCAAGACGAGTTGATCCAAACTCAGCTTTGTTCTAGAAAGGAGGAGAATATGGCAGAAAAGAAAATTAAAAAAGAAAAAATTGATAATGTCGGCATTCACTCCTTCAGTAAGAAAGCAGATATCTTCTTCAGTATCATTTCGGGTTTGATTGCCCTCTCTTGTATCCTACCCTTCGTATTCGTTATCATTATTTCAGTGACGGACGAGAAAAGCCTCCTCCAATACGGCTACAGCTTCTTCCCATCCCAATTTGGATTAGACGGTTTTGAGTTCTTGGCACAGTTTAAGGATAAAATCTTACAGGCTCTCTTCATTTCTGTCTTTGTAACCGTAGTTGGGACATTTACAAATGTCTTTATCACAACAACCTATGCCTACGCTATCTCACGGACAACCTTTAAGTATCGCAGATTTTTTACCATCTTCGTCCTTCTCAGTATGTTGTTCAACGCTGGTTTGGTACCAGGTTATATCATGGTGACCCGTGTGCTTCAGCTTGGGGATACTGTTTGGGCCTTGATTGTGCCAATGCTTCTCTCACCCTTTAACATCATCTTGATGCGTTCCTTCTTCAAGAAGACCATTCCAGAAGCCATTCTCGAATCGGCTCGTATCGATGGTGCCAGTGAGGCCCGGATTTTCTTCCAAATCTGTTTGCCATTGTCACTACCAGGTATCGCAACCATCACGCTTTTGACAGCTCTTGGTTTCTGGAATGACTGGTTCAACGCCCTTCTTTACATCAAGAGTGATAACTTGTATCCATTGCAATATTTGCTCATGCAAATCCAACAAAATATGGACTACATTGCCAAAGCGGTCGGCTTGACTGGTCAACTGGGAGTTGCTCTACCGAAAGAAACAGGTCGTATGGCCATGGTTGTGGTTGCAACCCTTCCAATCGCGATTTTATATCCATTCTTCCAACGCTACTTTGTAAAAGGTTTGACTATCGGTGGTGTGAAAGAATAGTGCTTATTGAGGAAAAACATTTCTCAGTTCCCAACTTCCCTGGTGTGAAGTTAATACTCTTCGAAAATCTCTTCAAACCGCGTCAACGTCGCCTTGCCGTAGGTATGGTTACTGACTTCGTCAGTTCTATCCACAACCTCAAAACACTGTTTTGAGCAACCTGCGGCTAGTTTCCTAGTTTGCTCTTTGATTTTCATTGAGTATAAAATCATTACATTGTTTATAAGTTTAAAAATAAAAAAAGGAGTTTTTATCATGAAAAACTGGAAAAAATATGCTTTTGCATCTGCTAGTGTAGTCGCTTTGGCTGCAGGTCTTGCTGCTTGTGGAAATTTGACAGGTAACAGCAAAAAAGCTGCTGATTCAGGTGACAAACCTGTTATCAAAATGTACCAAATCGGTGACAAACCAGACAACTTGGATGAATTGTTAGCAAATGCCAACAAAATCATCGAAGAAAAAGTTGGTGCCAAATTGGATATCCAATACCTTGGCTGGGGTGACTATGGTAAGAAAATGTCAGTTATCACATCATCTGGTGAAAACTATGATATTGCCTTTGCAGATAACTACATTGTAAATGCTCAAAAAGGTGCTTACGCTGACTTGACAGAATTGTACAAAAAAGAAGGTAAAGACCTTTACAAGGCACTTGACCCAGCTTACATCAAGGGTAATACTGTAAATGGTAAGATTTACGCTGTTCCAGTTGCAGCCAACGTTGCATCATCTCAAAACTTTGCCTTCAACGGAACTCTCCTTGCTAAATATGGTATCGATATTTCAGGTGTTACTTCTTACGAAACTCTTGAGCCAGTCTTGAAACAAATTAAAGAAAAAGCTCCAGACGTAGTACCATTTGCTATTGGTAAAGTTTTCATCCCATCTGATAACTTTGACTACCCAGTAGCAAACGGTCTTCCATTCGTTATCGACCTTGAAGGCGATACTACTAAAGTTGTAAACCGTTACGAAGTGCCTCGTTTCAAAGAACACTTGAAGACTCTTCACAAATTCTATGAAGCTGGCTACATTCCAAAAGACGTCGCAACAAGCGATACTTCCTTTGACCTTCAACAAGATACTTGGTTCGTTCGTGAAGAAACAGTAGGACCAGCTGACTACGGTAACAGCTTGCTTTCACGTGTTGCCAACAAAGATATCCAAATCAAACCAATTACTAACTTCATCAAGAAAAACCAAACAACACAAGTTGCTAACTTTGTCATCTCAAACAACTCTAAGAACAAAGAAAAATCAATGGAGGTGTTGAACCTCTTGAATACGAACCCAGAACTCTTGAACGGTCTGGTTTACGGTCCAGAAGGCAAGAACTGGGAAAAAATTGAAGGTAAAGAAAACCGTGTTCGCGTTCTTGATGGCTACAAAGGAAACACTCACATGGGTGGATGGAACACTGGTAACAACTGGATTCTTTACATCAACGAAAACGTTACAGATCAACAAATTGCAGATTCTAAGAAAGAATTGGCAGAAGCTAAAGAATCTCCAGCGCTTGGATTTATCTTCAATACTGACAATGTGAAATCTGAAATCTCAGCTATTGCTAACACAATGCAACAATTTGATACAGCTATCAACACTGGTACTGTAGACCCAGATAAAGCGATTCCAGAATTGATGGAAAAATTGAAATCTGAAGGTGCCTACGAAAAAGTATTGAACGAAATGCAAAAACAATACGATGAATTCTTGAAAAACAAAAAATAATCAGCTAAATTGATTTCGTGTATTCATTCCTAACTCCTAAAATAAGAATCACTGCTTTCCTCAGGCTTATCTGGGGGAGGCAGTGGTTTTTTGGGCACAAGGATATAGATATTCCTGTTTTCTCTTATCCTTATTTTAATACTCAATAAAAATCAAAGAGCAAACTAGGAAGCTAGCCGCAGGCTGCTCAAAACACAGTTTTGAGGTTGTGGATAGAACTGACAGAGTCAGTATCATATACCTACGGCAAGGTGAAGCTGACGTAGTTTGAAGAGATTTTCGAAGAGTATAACCATTCAGGAAATTTCGAGAATCCTCTACAATTTCCAGTCAAATAAATTGCATTCGTTTTCTCAAGCAGGTATACTAGTATGGATAAATAAAAAATTTAGAAAATTTAAGAATAGAAAAGAGAACAAATCTTATGGCAAAAGATATTCGTGTCTTACTTTACTACCTTTATACTCCAATTGAAAATGCAGAGCAATTTGCTGCAGATCACTTGTCTTTCTGTAAATCAATCGGTCTTAAAGGCCGTATCCTAGTCGCTGACGAGGGAATTAACGGAACAGTTTCAGGTGACTATGAAACAACTCAAAAATACATGGACTACGTTCACAGCCTCCCAGGCATGGAGGACCTCTGGTTCAAGATTGACGAAGAAAGTGAACAAGCCTTCAAGAAGATGTTTGTTCGCTACAAGAAAGAGATTGTCCACCTTGGTTTGGAAGACAACGACTTTGACAATGACATCAACCCACTTGAAACAACAGGTGCTTACTTGTCTCCAAAAGAGTTCAAAGAAGCGCTTCTTGATAAAGATACCGTTGTCCTTGACACACGTAACGATTATGAGTACGACCTAGGACATTTCCGTGGAGCTATTCGCCCAGATATTCGCAACTTCCGTGAGTTACCACAATGGGTCCGTGATAACAAGGAAAAATTCATGGACAAGCGCGTCGTGGTTTACTGTACAGGTGGGGTTCGCTGTGAGAAATTCTCAGGCTGGATGGTTCGTGAAGGCTACAAAGATGTCGGCCAATTGCACGGAGGAATTGCAACTTACGGTAAAGACCCAGAAGTTCAAGGTGAGCTTTGGGATGGGAAAATGTACGTCTTTGACGAACGTATCGCTGTTGATGTCAACCATGTCAACCCAACCATCGTAGGGAAAGACTGGTTTGATGGAACACCATGTGAACGTTATGTCAACTGTGGAAATCCCTTCTGTAACCGTCGTATCTTGACATCAGAAGAAAATGAAGACAAGTACCTTCGTGGATGCTCACACGAGTGCCGTGTTCACCCACGTAACCGCTATGTTTCAAAAAATGAATTGACACAAGCTGAAGTAATCGAGCGCCTAGCCGCTATCGGTGAAAGCTTGGATCAAGCAGCTACTGTATAAGATCAAACAGTCCTCAGGGGCTGTTTTTCTATGCTTTGTACTCAAAAATCTAAAGTTTGTTTCTGTATCTTTCAGGAAAATAAGGTATACTGTATGTAAACGATTTCAAAGGAGTCCAGTTATGGAGAAAACAATTTTTATTCCAAATAAACAGAGCATTTTAGGAGAACAGGAAATTTTGACTGCCAAGTCCATCTTGGCATTGGTAGATGGTTTGGAGTCACATAGCTATGATGCTGTCTATCTCCGTCAGCCTCTTAACCGTCTCGAGTATATCGAGTGTGCGATAGTGGGGCAATCACAATTTCTTTTTAAGGTCAGTTATGCTGATGATCAAAAGGCTTACCGTGTCGATCTTCCTGACCTACTAACGCAGACAGACTGGGAGATCATCAAGTCATTTTTAGATGCTTTGCTTGCTTACACAGGAACTGAGATTGAAGGACTAGATGGTTTTGATTTTGAAGCTTATTTCCAAGCAAGTATTCAAGCCCATCTTGCAGACACTGCAGCCCGTTTTACGATTTGCCAAGGAATTTTTAATCCTGTTTTCTTTAGTCATGAGGATTTGAAAAGCTTTTTAGGGGAAGATGGTTTGGCACAGTTTGAAGCGCGTGTGCGTGCGGTTCAAGAGACAGATGCCTACTTTGCAAGAGTTTCCTTCTATCAGGATGGAGAGGGACAAGTGCATGGCGTTTACCATCTAGCTCAAGGAGTCAAGACAGTTTTACCGAGAGAACCATTTGTTCCTGCAGCCTATATGGAGCAATTGGTGGATAAGGAAGTCCAGTGGGAGATTGACTTGGTTCAAATCACAGGAGACGGCTCTAAACCAGAAGACTATGAGGCTATCGCTCGCTTGGACTATGCAAAATTCCTAGAGTCGCTACCATCAGCATTTTACCACCAACTAGACGCCAATCAATTAGAAGTGCAACCCATCTTAGACAAAGATTTTAAAGCATTAGCACAAGAAGAGTAAAGCAGAAGCAGGTCAAGTGACTTGCTTTTTGATATATAAAAAATCCTGCCGTGAAAGACAGGATTGCTACTCAATGAAAATCAAAGAGCAAACTAGGAAGCTAGCCGCAGGCTGCTCAAAACACTGTTTTGAGGTTGTAGATGAAACTGACGAAGTCAGTAACCATACATACGGTAAGGCGAAGCTGACGTGGTTTGAAGAGATTTTCGAAGAGTATGAAGTTTAAAGAAAGGCCAAGATACGAAGATAATCCCCAATTAGTGCCACTTCAGCTACAAAGAAGAGGAGGATAATGACTCCGTTCACAAGGACAGACAAGAATAATTGATAGAAGGAGTCGCTTTCACTTGCTTGACTAGGTCTCGTAATGATATGGAGGCTAGCAAGCAGAATGATTCCAATGCTAATCACACACAAGAGGGCTGTAAATCGTAGGCTATCAAAGAAGGCAAAGAAACTAGCAATGGCAGTTAGGAAGATTGGAATTGCCAAGAGTTGACTATATTGTTGGAGAATCTTTTCCAGTGTCCAGTTCTTGTCTTGGTAGATAAATCGTCTCACAACGAAACTACCCAAGAGGAATGAAAAGAAGAAGAGTGTTGTTGCTACTAGGATAGAGATGATAGAAAAGAGAGTTAAAGGTGCTAGTTGCTCAGGGAAGTGGCTGTTTATGGTTGCTATATGTCCATAGTAAGCATGTTTGATGTGGTAGATACTAAAGAAAAAGGAAGATGAAGAAAATAGAATGAGCAAGAGAAAGGCTGTGTAGCTGTGTGTGCTACTTGTTTCAAGCTTGCTTGTAGGAGATTTGATTGCTTCCACTAGCCAAGACCAAAAATCAAGCACTTGCTCTTTCCATTTATCCCTAGATTTTGGAGCTTGGTCGGGGATATAAGGACTTTCTAAAGATTTACTGAGAAGAAGAGGCTCTTTCGTGGTTGCTTTTTGCTGAGGAAGAGCTTCTTGGCTCTCTTCAGCTATAGTGACTTTTTCTGTTTCTTTAGAAAGGTCTGGCTCTTCTTCAGTAGAATTAGATGCCTTCTTTTCTTCTATTTCTGTTCTCGCTTCACTGTCTTCAGGAGCTTCCATTTTCTCTTCTTGCTGGCTTTCCAATTCGACTTCAGCTTGAGAGACTTCCTCCTCTAACTGAGTATTTTTTTCAATTGGTGTATCGAGATCGGCTATCCTTTCTTCAGCCTTGTCTGCAACCTCTTGAGCTTGCTCTTCAGGCTTGTTCTTGCTTGTTGTTTTTACAAAATCATTACTTTCAAACCATTCTTGTTTCATGGTAGAACCTCCTTTTAGTTAGATAAATATGCTTCTATAGTAGCAAATGTAAGCGTTTTTGTCAACGTCTGCTTGGGGTGGATATTAGCTCAATATCATCATCAGATCTCGCAATGAGTTGATCCTTGACATCAGCTTTTTCAGTTTTGTAAGGGTTGCTTAATTCCGTACCTCTTGATTCAGGCTCTTCTCTTGTGAATTGGAAGATAGAACCGTAGTTACTTGAGATGTCCAAGTTAATTCGTTGGCTTTCTTTCTGGTCTAGGATGATTCGGAGATAATCTTTGGCAGTCAGTTCAACCTTACCATGGACTTGGATATTTTCAGCGTGGAAGTGATGTTCTGTTGACTCTAGCTGACTATCTGTAAGATCTGTATCAAAGATATTAACGATATTGGGGGTTGTGAGTTTACTGTTTTTGATACGGCTTCCTTCAATTCGGAGGATATAGCCGTTTGTATTGAGGGTCGCATTTTCAAGGCTAGCATTTATGATGGTGGTTTGTCCGCGATTGGCTGAGATGTTGATCCCTTTTAGAGTTCTCCCTTTCGGTAGTCCGATGATGACATCATTAAAACGATTAGATGAACTACTTACAATATGGAGAATCCCATCAATTCCAGAAGAGATAAATGGACTTTCAGACAGTTTCTTATCAGTGAGACTCAGAGTTCTATCGTTCTGATTGGTGATAAGATCATGGTGAGCAGAAAGTGATGGATGGTAAGAAATGTGGATTTGATCATCGAAAGAGTCTGTGATGGTCAGCGCGTGTTGGTGGAGAGTAATTTCTAGGTTTTCGACTTCCTTGCCAAAGGTTAGTTCTTCCGTACGGCTATCATAGACAGGTTCTTTGGACATGGAAAGTAGGCTCTTAATCCCGTCAGATTGGATGCCTACAAAGAGCAGGATAAATCCGATAACGGTAGTCACCACACCAAAAATGAGAAATCCTTTTGTCAATTTACGCATGCTGGTCACCTCTCTTTCCTTTTTTAAGAACAAATTGCACCAGGCGAACAATGAGTAGACCGAAGAAGCGGGCTACATAGGAAATACCTAGTAAGACTAGTGAAGAAGCACCGATAGCCAGTAAACCAGAACCGAAAATCAAGATAAAGGCTGATTTGGCTTGGGCTAAGACAGTGAAACTTTCAACTAAAAATAGGAATCCGCCGATGATACCCAGTATGGAAACTGCAAAGAAAGCCAGAATAACAGTCAAAGCGGCTACAAGGATTGCGAACAGGGTCACGAGGATGGCGATTCCCAGAGGAATACCGATGGGTGCTGCAAGGAGGGCTAACAAGGCGATATGCAAAATTTGTCGGTTATTCTTTTGAGCAGGTGCTTCATTGATTTTTTTATCGAGAAGATTGGAGAGAACTTCGTGAGCTGCTTCCTTAGGAGTTCCCAAGCTAGCGATGAGTTCTTCCTCTCCTTCGACTCCAGCATCGTCAAAGAGTTCCCTGAAATAGTCCATGGCTTCAATTTGGTCAGCCTGAGGCAGTTTTTTGAGATAAAGTTCTAGCTGAGTCAGGTATTCAGTTCTTGTCATGGCGGATACTCCCTTCTATGATGCCATTAATGGTGTCTGTATAGAGTGCCCATTCATCTTTTAGGGTCACGAGCTGTTCTATACCACCATTTGTCAAGGAGTAGTATTTGCGCATGCGACCTTGGAACTCTCTAGAATAGGTTGTCAGAAAGCTATTGCCTTCCAATTTTTTGAGAATGGGATAGAGTGTGGATTCTTTGATATTAGCGATCAGCTTAATGGTTTGGCTAATCTCATAACCATAAGAATCCCCTTTTTCCAGTACGGCCAAGATGAGAAATTCAATCAAGGCAGAGGATGTTGGAAAGTACATGGGAAACCTCCTTTTCTAATGTGTAGGATTTTTATATATAATTTTTCTACACATACATTGTACATCTAAAAGAAAGCCCTGTCAAGAGAAATGTGTAAAATTTTTATATATAAAAAACTTCTAGCTAAAACTAGAAGTTTAAAGGATCTTATCCGCTCTGTCCACTGTAAAGAGGGCCACAGTCATCAGGATATCGATGAGCAAGAGGGCAGCTACAGATGGTACCCAAGAGTGGAACAGGTCAAAACTGTAACCAAAGAGGGTTGGCCCAAAGGCTGCTAGGATATAGCCTCCTGTTTGAGATAGGCCGGACAATTGGGCTGTCTTTTCAGGGGCGCTTGTCTTGAGTGAAAAGTTGACCATGAGATAAGGGAAGAGGGCACTGGTTGCGGTTCCGATGAGGAGATGGATGGCAAGCCAGTAAATGAAATGATTGATTGGGAAAAAGAGCATGGAAATGCCGACCACACCAGCTAGTGAAACCAGAGTGAGCATGAGCTGACGGTTGCGAGTAGATAAACTGGTTGTCAGGCTTGGGATGGTCATTGAAAAAGGAATGCTAATCAGAGATAAGATAGAAGTCAGCAAGCCAGCTTCGTGACTGGATAGACCTGCATGGATAGACATGGTAGGTAACCAGGTCATGACGGTGTAAAAGATCAAGGATTGAAAACCTGAAAAGATAATAATTGCCCAAACCTGTTTATTACGCATGACCTTTATTTGACTTTTTTGTTTGGTTTGTGGAGCTAGTCTATGATTATAGCGGTGATTTGGGAGCCAGACCAAAAAAGTTGCTAGACAGAGTAACGTGAGGAGGAGGATAAGTCCTTTCCAAGAACTGGCTTGTGTAATGGGCACAGCTAGATAGGAAGCCAGAGCCGTTGCAATCCCCATAGAGGTTACATATAAGGTGGTCAGAAAACCAATTTTCTTTGGTTGATTGGCTTGGATAAGACTAGGAAGCAGGACATTGATGACTGCGACACTTGCCCCAACCATCAAGGTTCCTAGATAGAGCAGGGGCAGATTGATTAGTCGAATGAGTGAGCCGATGGTCAAGAAGAAGAGGCTGTAGGTGAAGAGATGCTCCAAGCCGATTTTCTGAGCCAGTCGGGTAGAAAATGGTGAAAAGAGGGTAAACATAAGGAGAGGCAGGCTGGTCAAGACACCAAGCGAACTAACTTCTACCTCCAGACCTTGCGAAATATTTCCCAAAATAATGGGTAAAACAGTAAAAGGAGTTCGCAAGGAAACACCAATCAGGATAATACCTGGAACAAAAAAGAGTGATTGCTTTTTCATATAATACCTCTTCTAGCTGATTTTAATAACAGCTTATTTTAAGGCTTTTTCACTATAATGTCAAGTAAGGTTTCTGGCTTTCAAGATAAAAATGGGAAAGTCTTGAAAATTATGATAGAATGGTGGAAGGAAAAATTCAGGAGAGTAGTAGTGACTCAAAATGTTGAAAGTCTTCTCGTATCCATTGTAATCAGTGCATACAATGAAGAAAAATATCTGTCTGGTCTAATTGAAGACTTAAAAAATCAAACCTATCCTAAAGAGAATATTGAAATTCTATTTATAAATGCTATGTCCACAGATGGGACCACAGCTATCATTCAGCAATTGATAAAGGAAGATACAGAGTTTAACTCAATTAGATTGTATAACAATCCTAAGAAAAATCAAGCTAGTGGTTTTAACCTGGGAGTTAAACATTCTGTAGGGGACCTTATTTTAAAAATTGATGCTCATTCAAAAGTTACTGAGACTTTTGTAATGAACAATGTGGCTATTATTCAACAAGGTGAATTTGTCTGTGGGGGGCCTAGACCGACGATTGTCGAAGGAAAAGGAAAATGGGGAGAGACCTTGCATCTTGTTGAGGAAAATATGTTTGGCAGTAGCATTGCCAATTATCGAAATAGTTCTGAGGATAGATATGTTTCTTCTATTTTTCATGGAATGTATAAACGAGAGGTTTTCCAGAAGGTTGGTTTAGTAAATGAGCAACTTGGCCGAACTGAAGATAATGATATTCATTATAGAATTCGAGAACATGGTTATAAAATCCGCTATAGCCCAAGTATTCTATCTTATCAGTATATTCGACCAACATTCAAGAAAATGCTGCATCAAAAGTATTCAAATGGTTTGTGGATTGGCTTGACAAGTCATGTTCAGTTTAAGTGTTTATCATTATTTCACTATGTTCCTTGTTTATTTGTTTTGAGTCTTGTGTTTAGTCTAGCATTGTTACCGATCACATTCGTATTCATAACTTTACTATTAGGCGCCTATTTTTTACTTTTATCACTACTCACTTTGCTGACTTTATTAAAACATAAAAATGGATTTCTAATTGTGATGCCCTTTCTTTTATTTTCCATTCACTTTGCTTATGGCCTTGGAACGATTGTAGGTTTAATTAGAGGATTTAAATGGAAGAAAGAGTACAAGGGAACAGTAATTTATTTGGAAAAATAAGCCAAATAAATTAAAATGTGCTACAATAACAATATAGTAAAACTCTTTTAAGGAGGAGTAGATTGACATGAATAAAAAACTAACAGATTATGTGATTGATCTGGTGGAAATTTTAAATAAACAACAAAAGCAGGTTTTCTGGGGAATATTTGATATTTTCAGTATGGTGGTTTCGATCATTGTATCTTATATTTTATTTTATGGGCTGATTAATCCAGCACCTGTTGACTACATTATCTATACGAGTTTGGCCTTTCTGTTCTATCAATTGATGATTGGTTTTTGGGGGTTGAATGCTAGTATTAGTCGTTACAGCAAGATTACGGATTTCATGAAAATCTTTTTTGGTGTGACTGCCAGCAGTGTTTTGTCTTATGGAATCTGCTATGCCTTCTTGCCACTCTTCTCCATCCGTTTCATCATTCTCTTTATCTTGTTGAGTACCTTCTTGATTTTATTGCCACGGATTACTTGGCAGTTACTCTACTCCAGACGCAAAAAAGGTAGTGGTGATGGAGAACACCGTCGGACCTTCTTGATTGGTGCCGGTGATGGTGGGGCCCTCTTTATGGATAGTTACCAACATCCAACCAGTGAATTAGAACTGGTCGGTATCTTGGATAAGGATGCTAAGAAAAAGGGTCAAAAACTTGGTGGTATCCCTGTTTTGGGCTCTTATGACAATCTGCCTGAATTAGCCAAACGCCATCAAATCGAGCGTGTCATCGTTGTGATTCCGTCGCTTGATTCGTCAGAGTATGAGCGTATCTTGCAGATGTGTAATAAGCTGGGTGTCAAATGTTACAAGATGCCTAAGGTTGAAACGGTTGTTCAAGGACTTCACCCAGCAGGTGGAGGCTTCCAGAAGATTGATATCACAGACCTTTTGGGTCGTCAGGAAATTCGTCTTGACGAATCGCGTCTGGGTGCAGAACTGACAGGTAAGACCATCTTAGTCACAGGAGCTGGAGGTTCAATCGGTTCTGAAATCTGTCGTCAAGTTAGTCGCTTCAATCCTGAACGCATTATCTTGCTCGGTCATGGGGAAAACTCAATCTACCTTGTTTATCATGAATTGATTCGTAAGTTCCAAGGGATTGATTATGTACCTGTGATTGCGGACATTCAAGACTACGACCGTCTCTTGCAAGTCTTTGAGCAGTACAAACCTGCTATTGTTTATCATGCGGCAGCCCACAAGCATGTTCCTATGATGGAGCGCAATCCAAAAGAAGCCTTCAAAAACAATATCCGTGGAACTTACAACGTTGCTAAGGCTGTTGATGAAGCTAAAGTGTCTAAGATGGTTATGATTTCGACAGATAAGGCAGTTAATCCACCAAATGTTATGGGAGCAACCAAGCGCGTGGCGGAGTTGATTGTCACTGGCTTTAACCAACGTAGCCAATCGACCTACTGTGCAGTTCGTTTTGGGAATGTACTTGGTAGCCGTGGTAGTGTCATTCCAGTCTTTGAACGTCAAATTGCTGAAGGTGGGCCTGTAACGGTCACAGACTTCCGCATGACCCGTTACTTTATGACCATTCCAGAAGCTAGCCGTCTGGTTATCCATGCTGGTGCTTATGCCAAAGATGGGGAAGTCTTTATCCTTGATATGGGCAAACCAGTCAAGATTTATGACTTGGCCAAGAAGATGGTGCTTCTAAGTGGCCACACTGAAAGTGAAATTCCAATCGTTGAAGTTGGAATCCGCCCAGGCGAAAAACTTTACGAAGAACTCTTGGTGTCAACTGAACTGGTTGATAACCAAGTTATGGATAAGATTTTCGTTGGTAAGGTTAATGTCATGCCTTTAGAATCCATCAATCAAAAAATTGAAGAGTTCCGAACTCTCAGTGGAGATGAATTGAAGCAAGCTATTATCGCCTTTGCCAATCAAACAACCCACGTTGAATAAAAAAGAAAAACGCATATTATCAGGTCTTGAGCCTTGGTAATATGCGTTTTGTTATGTAGAGGCTTATACTCTTCGAAAATCTCTTCAAACCACGTCAACGTCGCCTTGCCGTAGATATATGTTACTGACTTCGTCAGTTCTATCTGCCACCTCAAAACGGTGTTTTGAGCTGACTTCGTCAGTTCTATCTGCCACCTCAAAACGGTGTTTTGAGCTGACTTCGTCAGTTCTATCTGCCACCTCAAAACGGTGTTTTGAGCTGACTTCGTCAGTTCTATCTGCCACCTCAAAACGGTGTTTTGAGCTGACTTCGTCAGTTCTATCTGCCACCTCTTTACAGCTTTTGTCGCAGCCCGCTGCTAGTTTCCTAC
>NZ_VMLS01000124.1:0-1738 GCF_013276805.1 Streptococcus sp. 1449 | reverse complement strand
CTTCTCCTTTTGATGCAGAAGACTTGAACCAAAAGATAAAGGAAGAGTGTCAGGATTGTGATGTTAATCAAGATTACCGCTTGCGAATTAGCCTTAGCAAGTCTGGAGAGATAGAAGTCAATCGTCAAGTATTAACACCTCTCAGTCGAACCTTCTGCTATGCCCAACTCTGTCTTCAGGAAGCCAATTTGCAACAAGCATTTACCTACTTCAAAACAAGCCACCGACCTCACTTGGGCCTAAGGAAGCAGGAAATTATTTACCATAATGCAGCTGGAGAGCTATTGGAAACCTCTATCGGAAATCTGGTTTTGAAAATTGCTGGGAAACTCTACACACCGCCTATCCGACTTGGAATCTTGCCAGGAATTTACCGTCAGCATTTGCTGGAAACAGGACAGGTAGAAGAGAAAGTCTTGACCTTGGCAGATTTAGCCCAAGCAGAAGCTATTTACGGCTGTAATGCAGTGAGAGGCTTGTATGAATTAAGCCTAGAGGAGAACTAGATGAAACTGGTATTTTTACACGGTTTAGGGCAGTCAGCAGAGTCTTGGAAAGAAGTTCGGAATCTACTGACAGATTATCCTTCTGAGGATATCGAGTTATTTCCTTC
This sequence comes from Streptococcus sp. 1449, assembly GCF_013276805.1. NCBI lineage: Bacteria > Bacillati > Bacillota > Bacilli > Lactobacillales > Streptococcaceae > Streptococcus > Streptococcus sp. 1449. Next base: position 1,125 of record NZ_VMLS01000124.1, on the reverse strand, counting down.
TGGAGTTAGCAACTATCAACAAGCCAAGGAGCGAGTTTATCAGCAACTAGCTCAAGAGACAGAACCTTTTGTTTTGATTGGATTGTCCTTAGGTGCTGCCCTGGCACTAGAACTTTCCAGTTACGATTTACCAAATCTTCGAGCTTTGGTTCTATCAGGATGCCCACTTAAATTGTCCGGTAATATCCTATTTTATATTCAGTTGCTGATTTTTAAACTACTTCCCAAAAAAGTATTTGAAAAACAGGGGGCAGACAAGACTTTTATGGTCGGAGTTTCTGAGGAGTTGAAGACACTTGATTTAACGGATATAGCAGGGATTTGCCCCTATCTAACCTTACTAATTTGTGGAAGCAAAGATAAACCGAATCTTAGTTTTATGAGAAGTCTTCATAAACTAATATCAGAATCCCAATTTCAGATTATCCCAGACGGCCCTCATGTCTTGAATAAGGAAAAACCAAAGGAGTTTGTAGAAAATACCAGAAGTTTCCTTGAATTGCTGAAATAAGTTTGATAAAATAATATTGAAATCGATATCATAATTATAGGAGAAAGAAATGAATAAACGTCTATTTTTAAAAATGAGTCTGGCTACCTTGCCAGTTTTAGCCTTGTTTTCACAACCTGTGTTAGCAGAGGAAAACATTCATTTTTCGAGTTGTAAGGAAGCTTGGGCGAATGGATACGCAGATATTCACGAGGGAGAACCTGGGTATTCTGCCAAGTTAGACCGCGATCATGACGGTGTGGCTTGCGAATTGGAAAATGCCCCTAAGGGCGCCTTTAAAGCAAAACAAGAGACTACAACTCAAACTGATACAAGTTCATCAACAACAAGTGGTTGGGTTAAGCAGGACGGCGCTTGGTACTACTTTGATGGAAATGGAAATCCAGTGAAAAATGCTTGGCAGGGAAGCTATTACCTGAAAGCAGACGGGAAAATGGCCCAGAGCGAATGGATTTATGATTCTTCCTATCAAGCTTGGTATTACTTGAAATCAGATGGATCTTATGCAAAGGATGCATGGCAAGGAGCTTACTACCTTAAGTCAAACGGTAAAATGGCACAAGGTGAGTGGGTTTATGACTCTTCTTATCAAGCCTGGTATTACTTGAAATCAG
>NZ_VMLS01000123.1:0-1411 GCF_013276805.1 Streptococcus sp. 1449 | reverse complement strand
TTTCCTAAATAACCTCTCGTACTGCAGCTGGGAAATGCAAATCTGTCACATACTCACGATTGGGCTTAAACATTCCATCCATAAGTTCAAGTGTGGTTGTGTTGCGGTTTCGGTCAATCTCAATATCATTGATGAAGTATTACCCCATCTTGACCCACTGGTAGGTATCCCCAACCAGTAGATCAATTTCGGGGTGCAGGGTATCCAGCTTATTGAACGTGGTAATGATACTGGTAAAGGTAATTTTACCGCTACCAGCGCAGGTTCCACCAGGCTTATAAGTATCGCCCTTGATGTAGCCATACTCAAAACTAGCCTCTTTGATATCCCGTGAAGTATAATCACCAACACGAATAGCCAGCGTCCTTTCCTTGGCAAACATGGCTCTGTCAAATTGTCGTCTGGTTAAAGCATCCATTTTCTTACCTCTCTACCAGATTAAATTTAGCGCCAGACCAAGGTTTAAACTTCTCAGTAAAGCTATAACTAGGAGCTGTCCTATCACCGACGTAGAAAGTCTTTGTGACTTGGCCATCCATGGGGTCTGGATAAGACACCTCAAAAAATTCAGATGATACAGCATGTAAAAGCTGACTTAATTCTCCCTGAGTCATCATACCCCATTCACAGTCTAGTTTGCGTTTGGTCGTGATACGGTCACGCACCATGTCGCCATTGGCATTACGCCCTGTTTCTCCATCGATATCTTGAATACCGACCTGAAAATATTTGGGAGGCTTCACAGCCACCCCATTGATTGTCAATTGTGCCATTTAACCTCCTAAATCTTGAGCAAGGTTTGACCTGCTCGTTCATGTTCCTTGTTGATTTCTTGGATGGCTACCCGTCCGAACTCATGGCCTGCGATTTGGATAACGATGTCGCCAGCCGGTAATGAATAACCTGTAGGTACATTATTAGCAGGCATTCTTTCAGCCAGTTTTTGAGCCAAGATAGAAATCCATCCTGTATTCCGTTCAAGAGGCATTACCGCTTCTTGACCAGCTTCTCCGACCCCAATGATGCTAGGAGAGTTGAATACACCGCCTCGTGCATACCAATCTACAGAGAATGATGGAATTCTAGGAGGCATCAAGCTGAAGCTACCAGATATATTAAAGTGAGGGAGTTTGATTTTTGGTAAGCTCCAATCAAAGTTAAAGAAGCTTTTTAGTTTATCGATACCACTTTTAACGATGTTTTTAGCATTATCCATTGCATCATTAAACAGATTCTTGAACCAGTTGGGGATTTCTTTCAAGGCATCTTGCATATTTTTCCATCTATCACCAAACCAAGAACCGATTTTTTGGAAAGGATTCTGAGTTTTCTTTTTTGCACTCTCAAATTTCTCGCCAAACCATGTATCAGCTTCTTTTACTCCATCTTTGATATCTTTCCATCTATCACC
>NZ_VMLS01000122.1:0-2180 GCF_013276805.1 Streptococcus sp. 1449 | reverse complement strand
TGTAAGGAGGTTTCTGCCACTGACGCAGTAAAATGTTAATTTCTTAGACATTGTTTACTCCTTTAGTTTTTATATTTCTTTTTCAATTAATTTCTGCTGAACAAACCAATTTAACAAGGGAAGAGTTTTATCTGTATTTGCCCATAGATGATAAGAATCTAAGACCGTTTGTACACTACCTAAATTTTCTACCAACTTATCTACTGTCAAAAAGCTGCGCCAGTATTCATAAAAAATACTTGCATAGTTCTTATCATAAGTCGAAGAACCAAAATCATTCAGTGAATGCCAACCATACTTCTTCTGAAAAAGTTCTACGAGAGATTGATTACAAATTTTTTCCGCTTGAAATTCCTCTTCTGTCAAGAAATACTTGCGACTAATATATTCAACCATCCCCTCTTCGAACCAGATATAAGAGTCGTAACCATCAAAATCATCTAAAAAATGCTCCGACCAATGAGCTAGCTCATGTCCTACAATCTGTAAGAGGAAATTTTCAGATAAAGAATGATAGTGACTTTCTATTGCTTGAGTTTGCTGAGAACACTTGTAGTCCATCAACTGATACAAATATAACTCTTTCCAAACAGCTAAATCAGGCGTCATAACCATTCGTCTATTATTTGTATAGGCTGGAACAGCGCTTTCCCTAATAATCTGTGTAGCAGCATTAAAATCTGACCAAATAACGGCTTGCGGTAAATCACAGACTGCAAGTTCATTCTTTAAAAAAGATTGATAATCTTTCAACTTTTCAGTATTTCTTACTACAAAATCACGAAATGTAGCTAGTTGACTATCGTCTTTTACAAGATAAAGATTTTCCACGTCTCTCCTTTCTTTCACACAATAGACTGAATAAGCAAAAGAACCGCGTCCGACAATCCTAGGTTGATTTAACCTAGGGGCGTCAGAAACGCGGTTCCACCCTAATTTATTACTTCATTGTTTTTGAAAATACGACAGAAAGCGCCAGCACTTTATTTTGCCCTACTTGGCTCCCACTATCCCAAGCTCGCTTGAAGAACGCCATAAGACTTTCTTTCCTGCTGACTATTATATCAAAAATTAGAACAATGTACAATTCTTTTTATGATTTTCTAAAAATCCACATCATCAACTCGTGGAGCACCAGAATGAACAGCAATCGCTTTTAAGGTTTCACGCTCCTCATGGCTCAATTCAATTCCAAAGCAATCAAGATTAGCCTGAATACGAGAGGCTGTGACAGATTTTGGAAGTGGTAGAAATCCTTCTGCCAAGCTCCAGGCCAAGGCTATCTGAGCAACAAACTTTCCATGATTTGCTGCGATTTCTTGGACTTCCTTACTATCAAATAGTTCTCCCTGACCAAAAGGGCCCCAAGCTTCCAATAAAATTCCTTTTTCTCGACAGTAATCTACGACTTCCTCTTGATACACACCTGGCGCCAAGCGAACTTGATTGACCGCTGGAAGAATTTTTGCTGTTTCAAACAAGGCATCCAAATGATGGGGAAGAAAATTGCTAACGCCGATAGCACGGATCTTGCCTTCTTGATAGAGGTCTTCCATCGCTCTCCAGACCTCAGCATTTCGGATTTTCCATGCGTCATTTTCTCTAAGCGGTTTTGGATTTGGCCAATGAATCAAATACAGATCCAAATAATCCAAGCCCAACTTCGCTAAAGACTCTGCAAAAGCCTGACGAGCTTGCTCATAGGTTTGTTGGCTATTCCACAGCTTGGTAGTTACGAACAATTCCTCTCGTGGAACTCCGCTATCTTTGATTGCTTGACCAACACTTTCTTCATTCTGATAAATCGCCGCCGTATCAATATGACGATAACCAGCCTTCAAGGCTTCTAACACTGCACGATAGGCTTCTTCTCCATCCTTAGCCTTAAAAGTTCCAAATCCTAGAACTGGAATTTCTACTCCATTATTTAATTGATAGGTATTCATATGCTTCTCCTTCTATTTTATTTATCATTTATAGCATAATTTTTTTGCTAATTAGTACTATCTTTTGTAAAAAATAAGTCTATCACATATCTGACAGAACCTATTTTTTCTTGCTTATTCATCACGGCTATAATACAGTTCATGAGGTTTTAGGCGAGTATTGAGCATCTCTGGTATGGTCACAAAGGTATACCCCTGATTTTTCAAATTCTCCATGACCCTTGGCAAGGCATT
>NZ_VMLS01000121.1:0-3208 GCF_013276805.1 Streptococcus sp. 1449 | reverse complement strand
CAAAGATGGGATTATAGCACAAGTAAGTTATTTTGTAAACCTTTACATGTAACTTTTTTTAAAATTTTTTTAGACTCATGTTCCTAAACTAGAAGGACTTTCTTACACGCGTTCTTTCCATGAAGTTGCTGTTGTTTGAAGAACTTTGTTGAGTTCGTCAATGTTTTCAAAACCAGTTGTGCGAAGCCATTCGCGAGCTGCTGCTTCACCATCTTTGATGTAAGCTTCAACTGATCCAGCCCATGTAGCACGGCCACAAAGAACTCCATTGAAGTTTGCACCTGATTCATGGGCAAATACAAGAGTATCTTGGAAGAGTTTAGCTGATACACCAGCACTCAAGTAGATGTATGGCAAGTTAGTTGCTTCATCTTGTGCTTTGAAGAAGGCTGCTGCTTCTTCACGTGTATAAACCACTTCACCTTCAGCGAAGCCTTCAACATATTTAATGTTAACAGGAACTTCAACTTTCAATACATCAATGTTAAAGCGTGGGTCTGAGAAGACTTTCATAGCACCGATAACTTTGTGTGGTTTTACTTTCGCGTATTCTACAGAACCTGCGTCAGCAATTTTTTCATCGTAAGCAAGAATTTCAAGGAAGAATGGGATATCTTCAGCCACACACTCTGAACCGATACGTTCGATGTAAGCTTGTTTTTCTTGGTTGAGTTCGTCTGAACTATCTACATCATAGTAAAGCAAGAATTTAACTGCATCTGCACCTTCTTCTTTAATACGTTTTGCAGACCAAACATCCAAGCAGTCTGGCAAGCGTTTTGTGCTTGTTGTATCATAACCTGTTTTTTCATAAGCAAGGAGAAGACCAGCTTTTTCATCAAGAGCTTTAGTCGCTGGAAGTCCATATTCAGGGTCAAGAAGCATAGATGAAGCGTATTTAGTCAATTCATCTGCTACCAAGACTTTCAATTCTTCCATTTGAGCCACAGTTGGTTCTTCTGTTTGGTGTTGAGCCATGAGGCGTTTCAAAGCACCACGTTGGTCAAATGCAAGAGCTGAGATGATACCATTTTCATCAGAAAGTTTTTCTAAGCGTGCACGTTTTTGTTCTGTTAAAGCCATTTTATACCTCTTTTACTATTAATTGATCATATAGAGCTTGATAGTTGGCCATGTTGACATGACCAGTCATTTTTTCTTGAGCATTAAGCATTCCAAGGACATTTGCCTTGATTAAAAGTTCTGCATCAGATTCTTTATGAAGAAGTCCTGAAGAAATTCCTGCTACAGTAGAGTCTCCAGATCCGACAGGGTTGACTACCTGAATTCTAGGAATATCTACCTTGTAGAAAGTGTCACCATGTTTGGCAAAGGCACCGTTGGCACCAAGTGAAACGATAATCCATTCAATACCTGCAAACAAAGGTTCTTGAAGTACTTCTTTTAATTCATCCAAATCCTCAGAAACTTCTCTTCCAAGAAGCTGAGATAATTCCTCATTATTTGGTTTGATGACTGTTGGTTTATGTGGTGATTCAAGAACCGCCTGAAGTGCTGCACCAGAGCAGTCCAAAACAACAGGCTTGCCAGCTTGATTAGCAACTTCTACCAAGCTCGCATAGTAATCAACTGGAAGGCCAGCTGGTAAACTACCTGAGATAGCTACTACTTCAACTGACTCCAAGAGTTTTTTGAAATGTTCCAAAAAGTCTTGACCTTCCTGTTCCAATACTACAGGACCTTTTTCAAGAACTTCTGTTTGGTTGTCTCCGTGAAGAATAGCGATACAGTTACGAGTTTCTCCCTGAATTGAGAAGAAATCTTTTTTTACTTGATTATCGATATGTTCAACCAAAAACTCACCAAGTTTGCCACCCACTAAACCAGTAGCAAGAACAGAATCACCAAATTCTGAAAGTACGCGAGTAACATTGAGTCCCTTACCACCAGCCGTTTTGGTTACATCCACCACACGATTGACAGTATCAATCTTCAACTCATCCAAGGGATAGGAAATATCAATGGATGGGTTCATTGTGACTGTTAAAATCATAGGTCACCTCTTAGTCGTGGTATTCTCCGCGATCCCATTTTTCAAGGAATTCAGTGAAGAAGTTTGCGTCTGTTTGTCGATCATTGTGACTTTCAACATGTTCAATTTTCGCAATCAATTTTTTGTTTTCTTCAGATGGTTTGTATTCAGCATGGATGAAAGCTTCGATGATATCACACATGAGCAATTCACCAGTAATCTTACCACCAAAACCGATAACGTTAGCGTTCAATTGTTCTTTAGCATAAAGAGCTGTTGTCATATCACGAACCAAGGCAGAACGGACACCTGGAACTTTATTTACAGCGTTGTTGATACCAACACCTGTACCACAGATACATACCCCAAGATCAGCTTGACCACTAGTTACTGCTTCCCCTACTTTTTTACCAAAGATTGGGTAGTGAGTACGTGTATGGTCATATGTACCAAAGTCAATGACTTCATATCCTTTTGATTTCAAAAATTCTGAAACCGCCATTTTTTCATCTGTTACGATGTGGTCACATCCAATTGCAATTCTCATTTTTATCTTACCTTTCTTACTGTAATCTAATTAGCACATTTTGTTCAACATGTCGACACGGATTTGATGACGACCACCGTCGTATTTACCGTTAACAAATCCTTTAGCGATGTTTTTAGCCAATTCATCACCAACAAGTTGTGCACCCATAGTGATCATACGTGAATTGTTGTGGCCACGAGTCATATAAGCTGAACGTTCGTCAGATACTTCTGCAGCAACCATTCCTTTGATTTTTGTTGCGACCATAAATGGACCAGCACCGTAAGCATCAATCACGATACCAAGGTTTTGTTCTTCTTTGTTTACTTCTGCAGCAACAGCGAGAGTCACATCAACAAAGTCTTGACCTTCAGCTGTAACATCCACAACGTGGAAATTTTCTTTTTCTAAGAAGTCTTTCACAACTTCTTTCAATCTCAAACCTGCAGCATCTGCACCGATAACAATAGACATATTGTATACTCCTTTTTATTTTTTCTATGCTGGATTCCAGCAGTGTATTGGCTGTCTTTAAAAAACAGTCAATTAGTCCTCACAAACATAATATACTACTATTGTTTGAAAAAGTCAACAGTTTGTGTTTGTTTTTGTTATTTATTTTTTTACTTTTTTATAAAACTTCTATCTCAAACCCTAATTTTTCAACCGTAACCGCCCAATAACGA
>NZ_VMLS01000120.1:0-824 GCF_013276805.1 Streptococcus sp. 1449 | reverse complement strand
GCACGTTTCTCATAAAAATGAAAAAAGTCTGACGATTTTGTCAGACCAGAATCTTATATCCTAAAAAAGAGAAGAACAATTCTTCCCTCCAACTATCATTATTTAGCAGCTGCGTACAATTCATCTACTTTATTCCAGTTGATTACTGAAAAGAAAGCTTTGATGTAGTCAGGACGCACGTTGCGGTATTTCACGTAGTAAGCATGTTCCCAAACGTCCAAGCCCAAGATTGGTTTTTTACCTTCTGAGATTGGTGTGTCTTGGTTTGCTGTTGAAGTCACTTCAAGTTTCCCTTCTTTGTTGACAACCAACCATGCCCAACCTGAACCAAAACGAGTTGTTGCTGCTGCAGTGAAGGCTGCTTGGAATTCTTCAAATGAACCAAATGTTGCATCGATTGCTGCTGCCAGTTCTGCTGAAGGAGCTGTTTTCTCGAGAGTCATCAATTCCCAGAAAAGAGCGTGGTTCAAGTGTCCGCCACCATTGTTGATAAGTGCTTGACGGATATCAGCTGGGATAGATTCTACATCAGCAAGCAAGGCTTCAAGGTCTTCACCGATTTCAGGGTGTTTTTCTAAAGCTGCATTGGCATTGTTGACATAAGTTTGATGGTGTTTGTCATGGTGCAAATGCATTGTTTCCGCATCGATGTATGGTTCCAAAGCGTCGTATGCATATGGAAGTTCTGGTAAGATAATAGCCATCTGTAATACCTCTTTTTCTTTCTATATGAAAATGATAACGCAAACATTCACTTTTTTCAAGTTTTTTGCTTATAGATAAGGAAATCACTGACATACTTTCTAATAATACTCTTCGAAAAT
>NZ_VMLS01000012.1:0-84099 GCF_013276805.1 Streptococcus sp. 1449 | reverse complement strand
TGATAAAGTCGGGATTATACCATATTTTAGAAGTTTTCCAAAAAGGAAAAAAGAACATCCTATTCTTCTTAACCTTCTTAACTATCTTCACTATCTGCCTTTCTCAAGCCAACCTTATTTTCAAAATCAATTCAAAAAATAACTGGATACACACCACTCCAATATCGAAAAGAAAAACGTTGACTATTTGTGAAAAAAGAAAATGCCGGAAAGTTCCGACATTTTTTTAGTAAGCTAACTTCCTGAAAATAGGAGTAACCATACATTCCAGAAGGCAGTGATATTGATGAGAATATGAACTAGTATTGGATAGTAGAGATTTTTTGTCATGCGATACAGTAGAGCTAAAATGAGACCTCCACTAGCATAAATGAAAAAAGCAAGAGGAGTTAAAGCAAAATTGATATGAATATAACCGAAAATAATAGCAGAAAGCAAGACATCTCCGTACCAAGGCGAGTTTTTGAAAAAGGTTGTCATAAGCACACCGCGATAAATCAATTCCTCAGCAATAGGGCCGATGAAGCAAGCCATGAGCAAGAAATAGGGTAATTCCTGTCTCCCTATCATTTCTATCGTTTCATTCAAAGAAATTTGATTTGAAGACGAGGGTATGAAATAAGACAAGAGGACGTCAGACATATACAAAATGATGTAACCCAGTAAAAGGTAGATAAAGTGCCTCAGCTGCCATTTGAAATGAAAAGTCTTCTTTCCTGCAAAAACTAGTAGATAGATGACCGCTAATAAAAGAACTCCACTCTCCATCAAAAGCAGAATCTGAAAAAATTCACGACTTGCTGGTAGATAGGGCTTTGCGAGATAATTGAAAAGCCCCCAAAACCAAGTTGATTTGTAATAAATTAAGGACAATGCTAGTAAAATTTGAATAGCCCGTTTTTTCATATTGAATCCTCTGTTTTCCTTGACTAGCTTATTGAATAGAATGGTTTGCTTAATTGAATCACAAGTTTAGTATAGCATATCTTGGCCAAATATCCTCTTCAAATCATGAATTGTCATCAAAACATCCTAAACTGTAAAATCAATTAGCCCCAAGCTTCCTATCAATTTCTTCTCCAAAATATGCTATAATAATACCAAAAGATAAAGAAGGAAGTCTTATGATTAAACTACTAGCCTTGGATATGGACGGAACCCTCCTCAATGAAGCCAAGGAAATCCCACAAGCTCACATTATTGCTATTCACAAAGCCATTGAAAAAGGTGTCAAATTGGTTCTCTGTACGGGTCGCCCGCTTTTCGGTGTCCTCCCCTACTACAAAAAACTGGGGCTTGATCTCCAGAATGAGTATGTGATTGTTAACAACGGTTGTTCAACTCACCAGACTAGCGACTGGGGCTTGGTTGACTGGCAAGAACTTAGTCCAGCAGACATCGAATACCTCTATGACCTAGCTGAAAAAAGTGATGTTCAGTTGACTCTTTTTGATGAGGAACATTATTTTGTCCTCGGTGGCAAACCTAATGAAATCATTCAAAATGATGCCAAACTAGTCTTTTCAGACCTGACTGAAATTTCTCTTGAGGAAGCGACTAGTGGCAAGTTTCGTATGTTCCAAGGTATGTTTTTAGGAACAGAGAGCCAAACAGACGATTTTGAGCAGCGTTTTGCTGAAGAGCTTTGCCAACGATTCAGTGGAGTTCGTTCGCAGCCTGTCATTTATGAAGCAATGCCGCTTGGAACGACAAAGGCTACTGCTCTTTCACGACTAGCTGAGATTTTGAAGATTGATTCCTCAGAGATTATGGCCATGGGCGATGCTAATAACGATATCGAAATGCTCCAATTTGCAGGGCTTGGGATTGCAATGGGAAATGCCAGCGATTATGTCAAATCTCTTGCGGATGCCGTTACCTCAAGCAACGAAGAAGACGGCGTTGCGCGTGCTATTGAGAAATATATTCTATAAATCTCGTAGCGGAGCAAATGTCTCTGATCAAACTGGACACTACGAATCCTTAATCAATCCAGAATTGACCTATATGGGTTTGGCAGCCTTTGAAAACCCTGTTACTCAAAATGGATGGATTACCGTTGCACAAAGTTTCGGAACATCATCTGGTGGCTCTGAAGAATTAGCTGGTGGTTATGGAAAAGCCATTCAATACATAGAAGCCTACTCTTCTCAGATTCAAACATTTGCGACTAAGGCGAATCTTTTTGACAAAAATTTGAAGGCTATCGGAACTCATAAAATCAAAAATGAAAATAAGAGTACAACGAATAATTCCTACAATTTCTTTAACCAAATGCAAGAAGTAGGTAAAAGTATGGGTTTTTGGCGACAAGCTGGCTCGCGTTGGTAGTTTATGCAACTTGATGGGATCTTACCCTTACAATCAGTGGGCAAAATTAGATAATATCTGGTATCGCTTCGATAGTTCAGTCTGGATGCAAGCAGGTTGGTTGAAAGACGGTGAGACTTGGTACTATCTCGACGGTTCAGGTGCTATGAAAACAGGCTGGATGAAGGTATCTGGCAAATGGTACTATGCTTATAGCTCTGGTGCTCTAGCAATCAATACGACTACACCAGACGGTTACCGTGTTAATTACAATGGGGAATGGGTAGGATGGTTTAACTACAACAAAAATACTCTATACTATCTCACAGTGAGTAGTCTTCACTTTCAAATAGTATAGAGATTTTTATTTACCTAGTATAGCTCTTATCTTAGGTGTTTATAACAAACTGAAACAAGAGTGGGACAAAAGAGCCTCGTAAAAGGTATTGCAACTTGGTAATACCTTTTTGAGGTGCTTTTTGATATGAGCACATGTCTTCTCAATAGGATTGTACTCAGGTGAGTAGGGAGGAAGGGGTAAAAGTTTATGCCCAAACTCTTCACACAAGAATTCTATCCTAGCTATTCTATTGGAATCTTGCATTATCCATAATAATAACTGAGGGTGTGGTTAATGTTGGTAAGAGAAATTTCTGAAACCATGCTTCAAAAAAGTCGCTCGTCATCGTCTCTTCGTAGGTCATTGGAGCGATTAAGTCACCATTTGTTAGACCTGCAACCAAAGAAATCCCCTGATATCTTCTTCCAGAGACTTTACCTCCTATTAACTGACCCTTTGATGAGCGACCATATTCTCGATAAAAGTAAGTATCGAATCCTGTTTCATCAATATAAACAGGTGCTAAGTGCTTTAAACTATTAAAATTCTTAAGAAATAAGGCTACTTTTTCTGGGTCTTGTTCATAGATAGTATAGTACTTTATGGTTACCGAACAAGTCTAATGAAAAAATTCTGATGATAGTTCTAAATCTCAATAACCGCTTGGGTTCCATGATCCAACTCCAGCAAGACATCTATACTTGTATAGAAAATCCTGCCCTGAATAAGGAGATGTAAATATTTCTTTCCTCCAAAATGGTCATAGTTTTGCTGGCAAATCTAACATATCATGGATAAATTAACAAGTGATTTCTGAATTGCTAAACATTTTCTTTTCTTATAGCATATTTTCAGATTTTCTCTTTGAGAAAGATATTTACAAGAAAAAGGTTCGTTTTTTGTCTATTTTCAAAAAGTCTTAAAACTAAATTGAAAGAATTTTTAGAAAATTTTTGTTTTTCTCTTTACAGTTTAAAAAAATTCTGCTATAATAGCTCATGTAATAAACTATGACAACAAAAGGAGAACGATATGACATCTGCTAAAGAATATATCCAAAGCGTGTTTGAAACTGTAAAAGCTCGTAATGGGCACGAGGCTGAATTCCTCCAAGCTGTTGAAGAATTTTTCAACACTTTGGAACCTGTATTTGAAAAACACCCTGAGTATATCGAAGAAAATATCTTGGCACGTATTACTGAGCCTGAGCGCGTAATTTCTTTCCGTGTTCCTTGGGTTGACCGTGATGGAAAAATTCAAGTAAACCGTGGTTACCGTGTTCAATTCAACTCAGCTGTTGGACCATACAAAGGAGGACTTCGTTTCCACCCAACTGTAAACCAAGGGATTTTGAAATTCCTCGGATTTGAACAAATCTTCAAAAACGTCTTGACTGGACTTCCAATCGGTGGAGGTAAAGGTGGATCAGACTTCGATCCTAAAGGTAAAACAGATGCTGAAGTGATGCGCTTCTGCCAAAGCTTCATGACTGAGTTGCAAAAACACATCGGACCATCACTTGACGTACCTGCTGGTGATATCGGTGTTGGTGGACGTGAAATTGGTTACCTTTACGGTCAATACAAACGTCTTAACCAATTTGATGCTGGTGTCTTGACTGGTAAACCTCTTGGATTTGGTGGTAGCTTGATTCGTCCAGAAGCAACTGGTTACGGTTTGGTTTACTATACTGAAGAAATGCTCAAAGCTAACGGTAACAGCTTTGCTGGTAAGAAAGTCGTTATTTCAGGTTCTGGTAACGTTGCTCAATATGCTCTTCAAAAAGCAACTGAACTCGGTGCAACTGTTATTTCTGTTTCTGACTCAAATGGTTATGTCATCGATGAAAATGGTATCGACTTCGATCTTTTGGTTGATGTTAAAGAAAAACGTCGTGCTCGTTTGACTGAGTATGCAGCTGAAAAAGCAACTGCAACCTACCACGAAGGTACTGTATGGACTTACGCTGGAAACTATGACATTGCTCTTCCATGTGCCACTCAAAACGAAATCAACGGTGAAGCAGCTAAACGTTTGGTTGCTCAAGGCGTTATCTGTGTATCTGAAGGTGCCAACATGCCGAGCGACCTTGATGCCATCAAAGTTTACAAAGAAAATGGTATCTTCTACGGACCTGCAAAAGCTGCCAACGCTGGTGGTGTAGCCGTTTCAGCTCTTGAAATGAGCCAAAACAGTCTTCGCCTCTCATGGACTCGTGAAGAAGTTGATGGCCGTCTCAAAGACATCATGACAAACATCTTCAACACAGCTAAAACGACTTCAGAAACATACGGTCTTGATAAAGACTACCTTGCAGGAGCTAACATTGCTGCCTTTGAAAATGTAGCAAACGCTATGATTGCCCAAGGTATTGTTTAAGATTTATTTGCTTAATCCTCAATCACTACGATTGGGGATTTTTAGTTGAGTTAGACAGTTGGGAAATTCTAATTAAATGAAATAAAAACTGAACAAATTGATTGCGGAATTCAAACCAATTTCTAACAATGTTTTATAAAACTCAGTGGACTATTCTAAATTCAATCTATTTTATACTTTTCGAAAATCTCTTCAAACCACGTCAGCGTCGCCTTACCGTAGATATGTTACTGACTTCGTCAGTTCTATCTGCAACCTCAAAACAGTGTTTTGAGCAGCCTGCGGCTAGTTTCCTAGTTTGCTCTTTGATTTTCATTGAGTATTACTTACTCGCCAACTTCTTAAACAAAAAGAAAAACCACTACTCCTAAGAATAGCGATTTAATCATGTTTTTAAGCTACTAATGTAGTCGCTCTATTATTTAAGAGTAACTGAAGCTCCAGCTTCTTCCAATTTAGCTTTGATTTCTTCAGCTTCTGCAGTTGCAACGCCTTCTTTAACAAGTGCTGGTGCACCGTCAACAAGTTCTTTAGCTTCTTTAAGACCAAGACCTGTGATTTCACGTACAACTTTGATAACGCCAACTTTTTTGTCGCCTGCAGATGTCAATTCAACGTCGAATGAATCTTTAGCAGCACCAGCGTCAGCAGCACCAGCTGCAGCAACAGCTACAGGAGCAGCTGCAGTTACACCAAATTCTTCTTCGATAGCTTTTACAAGGTCGTTCAATTCAAGGATTGAAGCTTCTTTAATTTCAGCAATAATGTTTTCAATGTTCAATGCCATTGTTATTTCCTCCAAATATGTTTTAAATTTATAATAGATTTTCGTAGCTAGGCTACGCTACGTAGCTTAAGATTAAGCTGCGTCTTCTTTGCTTTCTGCAACCGCTTTGACTGCAAGAGCAACGTTGCGCACTGGCGCTTGAAGTACAGAAAGGAGCATAGAAAGAAGTCCTTCGCGGTTTGGAAGAGTTGCAAGTGCAAGAATCTCTTCTTTAGATGCGACAGCGCCTTCGATTGCACCACCTTTGATTTCAAGTGCTTCAGCGTTTTTAGAAAAGTCGTTCAAGATTTTCGCTGGTGCAATAACATCTTCGTTAGAAAATGCTACTGCAGATGGTCCAACGAATACTGATGCAAGATCTTCAAGACCAGCTTTTTCAGCTGCACGACGCAAGATTGAGTTTTTAATGACTTTATACTCAACTTCGCTTCCACGAAGCTCACGACGAAGAACTGTATCTTGCTCAACTGTCAAACCACGAGCGTCTACAACGACGATAGATGCAGCAGCTTTCATTTTTTCAGCTACTACGTCAACTAGTTCCGCTTTTTTAGCAATAATTGCTTCACTCATTAGTGTGTTCACCTCCGTAATTATTTTGCTTGGGGAATTTTTCCAAAAGAAAAACGCGCCCAAACCTAGACACGAAAGTACAATACGCTTCTTTTTACATGATACGTTTTGTCCTCGGTAGGATATTTATGAGTCGAGCTCCCCTACTGTCTTAGGCAGTTTTTTCAAACCGTATATAAGTATAGCATAGTCAAAAAAAGAATGCAAGATTTTTACAAACTTTTTTTAAAATTTTTCGTGATTTTTCTTCTAAAGTTCTACTGTCAGAACTTGACCTTGCTTAACAACCTGTTCTCCAGCAATATAGACATCATCAACATCACTGGATTTGACAGCATAAACTAGGTGAGAGAGCATATTTTCTTGAGGTTGGAGATGGATTTTGCCTTGTGGTTGAATAACGAGAAAATCTGCCTGCTTGCCGACTTCTAGACTTCCTATCTGATTTTCCATTCCTAGAACCTTAGCCCCTTCGATTGTCAGTGCCTTGAGAGCTGTTTCGATAGGAAATTGGCTGGCATCTCCACTTTTCATCTTCTGAAGAAGGGCTGCAGTCCGTCCCTCCTCAAACATATCAAGATTGTTATTGGAAGCGACCGAGTCAGTCGCAATTCCGACTGCTACTCCTGCTTTTTGGAGCTGGATAATTGGAGCAATTCCTGATGCCAGTTTGAGATTACTGATAGGATTGTGAGCAATAGCCACTTGAGAAGTTGCCAAGCGTTCAATTTCTCGCTCGTTTAATTCGACCCCATGAGCAAAGACAGACGGATGATCTAAGTAACCCAGTTCTTCTAGAAAGGCGAGGGGGCGTTTGCCGTATCGTTTCAGGATAATGCCTGATTCTTCCTTGGTCTCCGCCACATGGATATGGATTGGAATAGCAAGCTCTTTTGCCATTTCCAAACTCGCTTCCAGCAAGTCTCTACTGCAGCTATAGGGAGAATGAGGTGCTACCATAACCTTGAAATTTGGATTTTTATATTTTAAGATTTCGTCTATGATGGATCGAGTTCTGCTTATAGTCTCAGCAGTTGTTTCTGTCTCTGAAGAAAAAAGAGTCGGAGAAAAATAACAACGCATCTTGGAATCTTTCACTGCCTGATAAATCTGCTCAATATTCACACCATTGGGATTATACATATCATTAAAGGTTGTTGTTCCTGACTGGAGTATCTCTGTCAGAGCTTCTTTGACCGCCTTAGTAGTCATGTCGGGAGTAAACTCAGCTTCTGCTGGCCAGATATAGTCATTGAGCCATTCATGGAGATTGCTATCATCCCGAATTCCTCTCAAACCTGTCATAGCAGAATGGGTGTGGCAATTGACCAACCCAGGCATAATCCAAGCTCCCTGATAGTCTATAATCTGCTCAGCTTGCTCTAAAAACGCTGGCTTATCTTGACCGACATAGACGATTTGAGAATCCTTGACTGCTAAGATTCCATCAAGATAAACATGGAAATCTTGATCACAAGTCACGATATTTACATTCTGAAAGACTTTCATTATAGGCTCCTTTTCTAAAAGACAAGTTATACTCTCTTCAAACTACTTCAGATTCACTTTGCCGTAGGTGTGGTTACTGACTTCGTCAGTCTTATCTACAACCTTAAAGCAGTGCTTTTAGTAACCTGCGGCTAGCTTCCTAGTTTGCTCTTTGATTTTCATTGAGTATTACAGTGAACAATTTTTCTAGCTATTGTAACAAAAAAGTCACCCGAAGGCAACTTTTTTCGTCCATAAACTTTCAAAAGAGAATGGCTTATTCAGAGCTAAAAGCTGCTGCTTGCTGCATTTGGTAATACTTACCCTTTCTAGCCATGAGATCCTGATGATTGCCATGCTCCACGATGTCGCCATCTACCAAGACAAGAATCAAATCCGCATCCTGAATGGTTGACAAACGGTGGGCGATGATAAAGCTTGTGCGCCCCTTCATGAGTTTTGCAAAGGCATCCTGTACTAGCACTTCTGTCCGTGTATCGATGGAGGAAGTTGCCTCGTCTAAGATAAGAATCTTTGGAATAGCCAAAAAGACTCGCGCTATAGTCAAGAGCTGGGTCTGACCGACAGAGAGAGATTCTCCTGCATTTTCTAACTTGGTATCGTATCCCTGTGGCAACTGTTGGATGAAAAAATCTGCATTGGCTGCTTTGGCAGCAGCAATCACCTGCTCCCGACTGGCTTCAGGATTTCCAAAAGCAATATTGTCATGAATGGTTCCTTGCTTGAGCCAGGTTTCTTGGAGCACCATGCCAAACTGCTGTCTCAATGATACTAGGGTATAATCATAAATGGATTGCCCATCCAGCAAGATATCTCCTGAGTTAATAGGATAGAAACGCATAAGAAGATTGATAAGGGTTGATTTTCCTGCACCTGTCGGACCAACGATGGCTACCTTGCTACCAGCTGGAATATCAATAGATAAATCCTTAATCAAAATCTTTTCAGGATGGTAACCAAAAGAGACATGTTTAAAGGAAATAGCTCCCTTAACTTGGTCACTGGTCAAGACTTCCTTGCCTGTTTCAGCAACCTCAGGACTTTCTAAGACAGCATAGACGCGCTCTGCGCAAGCCAGAGCACTTTGCAACTCAGCTAGCACTGAAGAAATATCGTTAAAGGGCTTGGTATACTGTTGGACATAGTTCAAAAAAGTCACTAAACGCCCAATGGTCAAGGTTGACCCCATCATGATACGATAAGCTCCTACTCCAGCTAGAATCGCATAAATGAGCGCATTGACAAAGCGAGTCGAAGGATTGACCGTTGAAGAATAAAAGATGGCCGACTGCGAATAGCCTGCGTAGTTGTCATTAGCCTCACACAGTCTTTTGATAAACTCTACCTGAGCATTAAAAGATTGAATAATAGTCTGCTGGCTAAGCGATTCTTCAATCAACTGAGTCTGAATTCCCCTTGTCTCTGTTTGCTTCTGGAAGAGATGATAGGAGCGTTTGGCAATAAAGCGTGAAACCACCATGGAAAGTGGCGTCAACAGCAAGACTAAGAGAGTCATGAGGAGGTGAATTTGCAGCATGGCTAGAATGCTAACCAAAATCATCAAGACACCAATGAAAAATTGGTTAAAAATCATGGTCAAGCCAGCTGCTAACTGTTCGATGTCCGTGGTTACCCGACTGACCATCTCTCCACTTCCTTGCCGCTCCACAAAAGCAATCGGTAAACGATGGAGCTTATAGATGATTCGCTCTCGCAAGTCTCTGGTATAAGAGAAGATTAGGCGATTATAAAGAAGAGGATTGGCCCATTGTACCAGAGTATTTCCTATAACTACCAAGATCATCTGGAGAAAAATCTGCCAAAAAACTGGTGAAGAACCAGCCACTAGGACTTGGTCGATGACCTGCCCAATCAAGATAGGTAGGTAGATTGATAAGCCAACCTGGGTAATAGTTCCTAGAAAGGCTAGGAAAAGGAGGAAGGGATTGCTTGCTAAATCTTTTGCCAAGCGTGTGAGCGTCTGGTTTGCAGTTTGTCGTCTCATGCTAGTCCTCCTTTCCATGTTGGGATGCATTGATTTCGCGATAAACTTGACTAGATTTCATCAAGTTCTCGTGCTTGCCGATAGCTAGGAGCTCTCCTTTTTCTAAGAGGAGAATCTGGTCAGCCATCTGTAAAGTCGAGGTTCGTTGAGAGATCAAGATTAAGCTCGTATTTAGCAAATTTTCTCGGATAGCTTTCAAGAGCTTAGACTCGGTAATGGTGTCGAGGGCCGAGGTCGCATCATCTAGGATGAGAAATGGAGCTTGGCGCAAGACTGCGCGAGCAATAGACAGCCTTTGTTTTTGTCCACCTGAGAAATTTCGACCTCCTGCCTCAACAGTGGCATCCAAGAGCCCTTCCTTTTCACTAACAAAATCCTTAGCTTGCGCAATCTCCAAGGCCTGCCAGAGTTCCTGGTCAGATACTTCTTGATGTAAACCTAGAGTCAAGTTAGAACGAATGGTTCCCTTAAAGAGTTCGACTTTTTGGGGCACATAGGCAATCCAAGACCGCCACTGCTCCAAATTAAGAGGACTACGTCCATTTCGATAAAGGTCTATACTCCCCTTGTCTGCTGGATAAAGTCCAAGTAAGACTTGCACCAAGCTTGATTTACCAGAACCAGTTCCTCCGATGATACCAAGGATTTGCCCTTGCTTCATATTAAAGGAAATGTCTCTCAGAGAAGGCTGGGCCGCATCAGGATAGGTAAAGGTCAGTTCTTGAACTTGTAAAACCTGATCACTGCTAGCTTGCTTTTGTTCTAATTCTGAATGAATATCTTCTGGAGCCTCAGCAAAAACTTCCTCGATTCGCTTAGCTGAGATGTAGGACTGGTTGAGGGAATTGATCAGCATGGCTAGCTTGACCAATTCCACCAAAATCTGTAAGAGGTAATTGATAAGAGCAATGAGAGCACCTTGACTGAGCACTCCTCCTTGAATTGAAATATAGCCTTGCCAGATAATAACGAGAAGAGTTCCATTGACAATCAGATAGGTCAGAGGTGTTAATAAACTAGACCAGAAACCTGTCTTTTCTTGTAATCTAGCATAAACTTGGTTAAGGGTTTGAAAAATCTGTAACTCTCGTTTTTCTTGACCAAAAGCACGAATAACCCGCATCCCTTGCAATTGCTGGCGCGTTTCCTGAACCAGTTGGTCCGTTTTCTTTCTGAGACTACTGTAGAGAGGATTGACCAATCGAGATAACCCTACAATGACAATGGTCAAAATGGCAACCATGACTAAGAACCAGAAAGTCAACTCAGCTGAGATTCGATAAGCCATAAAAATGGCACCAAAAACGATAATGGGCGCTCGCAAAAAGAGACGCAGGAATTGATTGATACCAGTCTGAATCTGGTAGGTATCCGAAGTCAAGCGAGTGACCAAACTAGAAGTTGTCAGACGGTCTCTGCTGTCCTTGGACAAGGAAAGAATATGACGATAAAGATCGTTTGTCAATTCCTTAGCAAAGCCTACTGCTGCCTTTGCTGAGTAAAATTGAGCTATCAAGGCCACTAAAACGCCAATTACTGCAAAGATAAGGAGCAGGCCAATCTGCATCCAGAGATGACCTTGATCTCCCTGAGGTAAAGATTGGTCAACAATCCCAGCAATCACCATGGGAACCAAGAGCTCAAAAACAGCTTCTAACAGCTTGAACAAGGGGGCTAAAATTGATTCCTTGATGTAGGGTTTGAAGTAAGATAATAGGTGTTTCATAAATCCCTTCTATTCATATTCTAGAAATGAAGAAAGTGGGAAGCCCCACTCTCTGTTTTATTTGTTTAAGTAAGGCAATAGATAGCCATATCCTGCTTTTTCCATCTCATCCTTGGCCACAAAGCGTAAAGAAGCAGAATTGATACAGTAACGGAGGCCGCCTAACTCCCGCGGTCCATCTGTGAAAACATGACCCAAGTGAGCGCTGCCTGAACGAGAACGAACTTCAATTCGCTCCATTCCATGGCTCAGATCCTTGTAATAATGAATCAACTCTTTGGAAATCGGACGGCTAAAACTTGGCCAACCACAACCTGAAGCAAACTTATCCTTGGCAAAAAAGAGTGGCTCACCCGTCGTAATATCTACATAAATCCCCTCTTCAAAGGTTTGGTCATAGGCATTGGTAAATGGAGCCTCTGTAGCAGCTTCTTGTGTGACACGATAAGACTCTTCAGATAGACTGGCCTTCAACACCTCTTGACTAGGCTTTTCATAGTTTGCTGCATCAATCAATGGCTTATCAGCATCGGTCACATCGATATGACAGTAACCTGAAGGATTCTTCCTGAGATAATCTTGGTGGTAGTCTTCAGCCAGAATGTAGTGGCGTAATTGCTCCACTTCTACTGCAATCTTTCGACCCAGCATGCGTTCCTGCTCCTGTACCACTGTGTAGATAGCTGGCAAATCTGCTTCATCCTGATAATAAATCCCAGTTCGATATTGGCGACCACGGTCATTCCCTTGTTGATTGATAGATAGAGGATCGATAACTCGGAAATAATAAAGTAAAATCTCTCTGAGTGACACTTCCTTCTCATCGTAAATCACTTGGACCGTTTCTGCATGGTCTGTTTCCTTGATCAACTGGTAATTGGTCGTTTCGACTTGACCATTAGCGTAGCCAACACTGGTTTCTAGCACTCCAGAAATGCGTGAAAAATATTCCTCTAGGCCCCAAAAACAACCACCTGCTAGATAAATTTCTGCCATCTTTATTTCTCCTTTATCACGTTTTTAACTAATACTCTTCGAAAATCTCTTCAAACCACGTCAGCTCACATCTGCAACCTCAAAACAGTATTTTGAGCTAACTTCGTCAGTTCTATCCACAACCTCAAAACAGTGTCTTGAGCTGACTTCTTCAGTTCTATCCACAACCTCAAAACACTGTTTTGAGCAGCCTGCGGCTAGCTTCCTAGTTTGCTCTTTGATTTTCATTGAGTATAAACTTCTTTTCACAAAAAGGATATGAAACCCTCTGGTCAAGAGTTTCCCCATCCTATCTTCTATTCTTTATTTTGCTTCTACACGGACACCTTGGGTATCAACTCTCAAGTCATGCAGTTTTCCTTTGAAAGGTTGCTTTTCCAATTCTGACTTAATCCTTGGCATCTTGTCATGAGAAGCCAGAACCATAACTGTCGGCCCAGCACCAGAAAGGTAGGTTGCATAGGCCCCATTTTCTTTGGTCACTTGCTTAATCATCGCAAATTCTCTTACCAAGTCCTGACGATAGCGCTCATGGAAGAGGTCTCCCTCGATTGCTTGCCCAGCGGTCACCATGTCTCCTGCCAACAAGGCAGCAACCGCTACATTGGCGATAGAACTTGCAGCAACAGCTTCCTTATAAGACAATTTTTTAGGCAAGACACTACGGCTGTCGCGAGTACGTAATTCATAGTTTGGAATGTAAGCTAGAAAATCACACTCTGGAAAGTCTGCTACGATAGCAGAGACTTGCCCTTCAACAGAACTTGCAATAACGAGATTACCATAAATGGCTGGAGCCACATTATCAGGGTGTCCTTCAATCTTGGTCGCTAACTGCAATTTTTCATGATCAGACAAGTCGAGTTGCCCCAATTGGTTGGCTAGTTCAATCCCAGCCACAATAACTGAGCTGGAAGAACCCAAACCACGCGCCAAGGGAACATCACTGGTCATTTTCAAGCGTCTAGGTTTCAAATCTGGTACAATTTGCAAAGCGATTTTGAGCAAGAGATTACGCTCATCATGTGGAATCCATTTGCCAATCTGGTGTTCAATCAACCACTCATCTCCTTCTTCGCAGACCTCAATTTGAAGATACTTGGTTACAGCTACACCGACCGAGTCAAAACCTGGCCCGATATTGGCACTGGTTGCAGGTACAATAATCTTCATCTTATTCTCCTAGCACCTTGAAGGTATTCAAGAGGTCGAATTCTGAAACCTTCTTCAATTCAGCTGAGACATTTTCAAGCTGGGCTTTATTAATCTTGTGTGTGATGATAACGACACGCGCCTTGTCACCCTCTTTGCCATCTTGAAGGATTTGCTTAAAGGAAATATCTTGAGCATTGAAGATTTCAGCCAACTTCAAGACCTGACCTTTTGAGTCTGGAGCCAAGATTGAGAAATAGTAGTTTGCTTTGACATCTTCAGGATTTGCCAAGACCAAGTCACGGCTATATTCGTTGAAGTCTTTGCCAATAGTACCATCATTCAAACGACGAACGATACGGACAATATCAGCTACAACACTTGTTGCAGTTGGTTTTTGACCCGCACCTGGTCCGTAGTACATAGACTCACCAATACCGATAGATTCTACAAAGACAGCGTTCATTACGCCATTCACACTAGCAAGTGGGTGCGCTTTAGGTAGGAAGGTTGGAGTCACTTCTGCAGCAATACCTGAAGAAGTTTCCTCAATAGAACCAACCAATTTCACTACGTAACCAAGCTCTTGAGCTACAGCTACGTCTTCTGGTGTGATATTGCGGATTCCCTTGTGGGCTACATCATCAAAGGCAATCTTCATGCCAAAGGCAAATTGGCTCAAAATAACCATCTTGTAGGCTGCATCAATCCCATCTACGTCATTCGTCGGATCGCTTTCTGCAAATCCTAGACGTTGTGCTTCCGCAAGAGCATCATCGTAAGACCAGCCTTCTTCCACCATCTTGGTCACCATGAAGTTGGAAGTTCCGTTGACTACTCCAAGCACGCGCGTAATTTTATCAGAAGCCAAGGAATTTGCTAAAGTACGAAGAATTGGAATCCCACCAGCAACTGCTGCTTCGTAGTAAAGTGCTACCTTGTTAGCTTGAGCGATTTCTAGCAATTCTGCGCCATGGACAGCCAAAAGGTCCTTGTTAGCAGTAACAACGTGTTTTCCAGCTTCCAAGGCACGAGTGATAAAGGTTTTAGCAGGTTCGATACGCCCCATCAATTCCACTACGATTGTAATGTCTTGATCTGATAAAATATCATCCACATTGGTTACAAAGTTAAAGTCATTCCCTGCTGCAAGTAAGCGATTCTTTTCATCTTCATCCTTGACCAATACCTTAGCAACTTCAATCTCTGAATGTGCTGATTGATTGATTTTTTCTCCATTTTCCTTTAGGAGGAAAGGCACACCACTTGCAACGGTACCAAATCCTAGTAAAGCAATTTTAACTGTCATCTTTATCTCCTCGAAATTTTCTAATATAGCCATTATAACAGAATTTTGTGAAAATTCCTATCATAGTAAATCACTATTTCAGTCTAGAAAAGAAAAAAACGAATCTGATGATTCGCTCTTCCTAAAATCTAGAAATAATTTTCCAGAAGTGATTATCCAATCTTTTGCAGATTGGTCACTGCATCGTGATTCATCAAGACTTGGCCATACTCCTGCAAGACTGAACGACTGATGTCACTATCGTCCGCAAACTCGCGCATACGGGCCAACAGCCAAGCTGGATATGGACTTGGATGATTTTCAATATCCACTAAAATGGTCAAATAATAGCGCTCATTCATCTTGTAGAGTTCAGAAGTTTCCATCTCAAAAGTCACTGTCTTAGCAAAAGCCACCAAGTCAGCCAACTTAGCAAAAGAAAGGATGTAGTAGATGTAAGGTTCTTTCTTACTCTCAGCTTCTTGTTCAGCCTGCTCCTGCTCTTCTTCCTTGGCTTCGACTTGCTCTAAAGATTGAATCGCTTCGATATCATCCTTAGTTTTGTCTGCGATGCTCTTTTCTAAGGTTTTAATAAACTCATCTGGCGACATTTGAGCCAATTCTTCCATATCTGGTAAATCCGATAAATCTTCAAAATCTAGATTTTGGTCAATCTTTGATTTGGTTACAAAGACATCAACCTTATCAGGTTTTGGAGTCACACGGAAGCTCAACATACCTGTATCTAGAAAGCTATCAGGCATCTCTAACTCATCCAAGATAGCATAAAAAAACTCTTCTGTTTTTTCTTGAGGGACAAGAAAGTCAGCAATCTCCATGCCACGATCCATCAAATCCTCTAAAGACATCGTGATTTTCAAAGTTGTATCACTAATTTGTTTCATTTTCATTGCTAGTAACCTCATACTTTCAGTTCTATCTATTATACTAGATTTTTACGATTTTATCAAAAGAAGGCTCCTCTATACGGATAGATTTTCCCTAGGGTCTTTCTATAGGAGACTCCAAGAGAAAATTTCTGCAGACAGATAGAAAAAGCCTTCAAAATCAAACTTCTTGTTCGACTTTGAAGACCTAATACATCAGAAAGCTTATAGTTTAAAGGTTGCTACACCGAGGATAGAACGATTTAAGTTTCTAAGAATTTGAAGACTTTGTTCAAATTTCTTATAACGAGTCACTCCGTACTCTTCAACAAGAAGGACTGTATCTCTTTCCAAAAGAGATGATACATCCTGTAAATCTACAAAATGCATTCCTTTTAAAGCCTCTTGACTCTGTTTCAATTTATCTAGGATAGCTTTATTTGAGCTAACGATTGTTAATTCTTGTCCAGCATTTTTGTATGACAAGACATCTGCTAGGTTAGCAATTGTTGTAATCTCTGTTACAAAATCAATTTGATACTGAGAAAAATCACCTGCTCTATTGATTGTTGGATTAAAGAGATAAATCAATACATTCCCCATCACAACCAAAATCACACAAACTACTCCAATAACAGCTAAACGGAGAATCAAGTTTTTCACATTCAATCCAAGTGCTGTCTCACCATTTGCATTCAATTCTTTAGAGTTGATGGTTTCCAATTTTTCAATTTTTACATTTGCAAAAGTGTGTTTAAATTTCTCAATCAATCCATCAATTTTTCGCTCTAACAAATCATTAGCATCTTTACTTGATGTCAAAATTTTCACACCAACCCCTGCATCGTCAATCATATAGTAGACGGTCAATTTTTTCCACCAATAATCATTCGTTGAATTTTTCAAGGTTGTTTCTGTCGTGTCTAATTCACTGGCAATTTTTTTCAACTCACTGGGTTCTACATCATTGAAAAGATAAGCTCCATTCAAATTCCCATCAATCAATTTCCCATAAAAATCACTATAACCACCAATTTGATGATTCAAAATTGTTTTAGCTGAGTCTTCTGGAGGAGTGATTTTATAGCTAAGATAAGTTGAATAACTTGTTGTATCTTTGACAGTGTTTTTATTCCTAACTGCTTTAATTGTAAATGGTACAGCAATGAGAGCAAATAAAGCGATGAGAGCTAAAATATTTGCTTTTCGTTTTTTGTAAAGATTTGCAAATAAATCAGCTACTGAATAATGTTCAAACATGATTTTTTTCCCCTTTGTTTAGTAGATACTGGTTCTCTTTTGTAAGCATTTTTGCTACAAATATAATCACAAGAACAATTCCCCAGAATTGCATTGTAAATAAATTGAAGAAACTTTCTGAAAAGCTACTTCTAGGCATAAAGAATAGATTATTCAAGATGAGTAAAGACAAGGCAAATAGGATTGTTTTTGAACGATAGGCTACTTGCAGCATGGCTATGAATAACATACCTAGCAAGAGACTAAGTAGAAAGACTCCTATCATACCATAGTCTGTATACAACTCCATGATATAACTACTTCCGATACCATGTCCTTTCAAATATTCCTTGTTCAAAACAAGATAGGATAGATTGTGGGCATAACTATTACTATCAATAGCTAGCTCTACACTATTGGTTGTATGCTCAAAGGCTTTTCCTCCGAAAATGGCCCCCAAACTTCCCCTTGCAAAATAATCAAGAACAGGACCAAAAGTAAAATTACGGAAATCTCTGTAAGGTAGGCTACTGTTAAATAGAAAACCTCGAGCCAGAACGCCAAAACTAGTCCCTTGTTTATAGATAAAGTCAAGCAGGATATCCCAGAAACCTGTATGGGAAACTTGAACATTATCCCGTACATAATTGAGCACTCCCATCGCTAACATGAGAATAGGAGAACCTACAAAAATCGCTAACTTTTCTTTAAACCCAATCCATTTTCCCTTTTCTGTTTGCTCCCGCATAAAGTAATAAACAAAAGCAAATAAAATACTTAAAATAAAGGGATTGCGTGTCCCAATTGCCAAATGAATAGTATTAGCTGCAATAAAGGAGACAAGCACTGCTGTTGCCTGCAATTTCTTTGGCTTGGTTGCCAAATACATACACATTGCGTAGACCGTAAATGTTGATAAGATATAGGTAAAATAAGGAAGTTTACTTTCAAAATTTGCATAGTAGGCATAGTAGGAAGTCTGCAAGCGATACAGGAGTCGTTCAAATAACCGAATGAAATAGAAAGGATAGGTGAGAAGAAAAACTCCTAGCGAAACAAAGCGTAACCGCTTGATATAAACCTCTTTTAGAGAACTTCCTATATTTGCTACTTTTATTTTCTTCCTAGCTATGAAGTAACGAGCCAGTACGCCTCC
Organism: Streptococcus sp. 1449; assembly: GCF_013276805.1. Lineage (NCBI taxonomy): Bacteria > Bacillati > Bacillota > Bacilli > Lactobacillales > Streptococcaceae > Streptococcus > Streptococcus sp. 1449. The sequence goes on along the minus strand of NZ_VMLS01000012.1, from coordinate 65,752 downwards.
TGTGGTCAAGCCCAGAATCGAAACCATGACAACTATAAAGGCAAAACGATAGGCTATGGGATGATAGGTATCCAAAGCACCATCCCTAAAATAATCAATGGTTGGCCTTGATACCAGAAAAACAAAAATGGTTAAATAGAAAATAAAATGGATTAAGTAATACTTGATATCATTCCAACAAGCAATTAAGCTACTAACCAGTAAGAACAATAAAGTAGAAAGCAAGCTAACATTGTTATTATTAAACAGATATACAATTCCACTTACTAGCGTCAAGGCATAACTGACTATGGTCAAACTAAATAACAATCGTTTTCCATCAATCACTTGCTCACCCCCGTTCTAATGTAATTTTTTAGATTTTTCAATATTTTTTAGTAATAAGAATCGGTATAAGGAAATATTTATGAATAGAGCCAAAGCACTAATTCTTCTCCCCTTACGGAAAATTGAATTCCTAGCAATAGCAAAGGCATGGCCTTTTAAAAAACGATGAATCTGAGAATAGGCTTCAAACTGTTTATACTGATCATCTAGCAACATCTTATCCAGAATAAAAAAGTAGGCATAGGCTAATCTGAAAAAAGCAACCTCTTTCAAATCTGGATAGTTTTTCACAACTTCATTGTAAAACCTTTGGTAGATATCAATATAGGCTAAATCCTTCTCTACATAGGGTTTGGTCGTAATACTATCCCCTCTATGGAAATAGTAATAATAGGGTTTAGTATTAACCACATACTTCTTGGCCAACTTGATTAAATCAAAATGGTAATAGGCATCTTCGTAAATCAACCCCTTAGGAAAGGATAGGGCAGTTGCAATCTGTCTCTTGATTAGCTTATTGCAAATCGTCCCAGGTATTTTTTCACCTATGAGGTATTCCTTTAGAAATGTTTGAGAATCACAGACAAAATAGTCATCCTGATTGGCTGACTGTGGGCTTTCATCATTAGCATAGACATTCATGACACCACAGCTTGAAACATCCGCATCTTCTTGAACTAATTGCTCATATAAGCTCTGAATCATTTCTGGATGGATATAATCATCTGAGTCAATAAAAATCAGATAATCCCCGTGAGCCTGCTTCATCCCATCATTTCGTGCTTGCGACAATCCTTCGTTCTTTTTATGAAGCACTGACACCCTATCATCTAGTTCAGCGATTGAATCACACAAGCGACCACTTTCATCCGTTGCTCCATCATCAACAAGAATGATTTCCAGATTTTGATAAGTCTGCTTCTGAATGGAAGCTATCGATTTTTCTAGGTACTGCGCCACATTATAGACTGGCACAATGACACTAATTAATGCAGTTTCCATGCTACTCCTCTAATAGTTTTTCTACTTGTTCGATTTGTTTTGTAATTGTAAATTGTTGAATGAATTGGCTAGCCTCATCGACATCAAAGTTTGAGGCAGAAGTCATGTAATTAGTAATCGCCTGAGCTGCCTCTTGATTGCTCTCAATGATTTGTCCAAATCGTCCTTCTTGGGATAATTCCTCAGCCCCTCCAACGTCCGTAGAGATAAAAGGGAGTCCCAGACTCAAGGCCTCCACATACACTCCAGGAAAACCTTCTTGTTTAGACATAGACAAGAGAACTTTCGTCTGAGATAGATACTGATAAGGATTTTTTTGATAACCAAGGAAATGTACATAGTCCTCAATCCCATACTCTTTGACTCGTTTTTTCAGTTCCTCTTCCATATCACCAGCCCCGATAAAATAGAGATGATAGTTTTTTCCCTCTTGGTGTAATAATCGTATCACTTCCACTACACGGTCAGAACCCTTATTTTCCTCAATCCGTCCGATAGTACAGATACTTTGAGGAGCAATCTCGATATCGATCTTCTCTTGAGATTTTTCTAGAATAGTCTGAAAATCATATCCATTGTAGATTGTCTGTAATTTAGAAGCATAATCTGGATAAACTTCCTTGATAGAATTGCTGGTCTTTTTTGAAATCCCTACAATTGTATTCGCAGCATCCAACTGGCTTCTATGTGATTCTCTTTTAGAGCTATCCTTAAGAAGTTCTTCGATACTTCCATGAATCCAAGAGATTTTCTTGACTTCTTTTCTTTTAGAAAACAACAGTGGTGGATTCATAATGGTAAAAGAAACTTCAACATCATAATCATCTTTTACAAGCAAACGACGAGTCAGTCTTGGAAAATAAATTCTCATTCTCCACAAAAAAGCTCGTAACCATCTGGTTTGGCGATAATCTTGAAGGGATTTTAAAATGCCTACATGCTTTGGAACAGATTCATATCCCTTGTCAAAGTGCTCCATTTCAAGAATATCAATATCATACTTTTCTGGATCCAGATTTGAAACAATGGTTGATAGAATCTTCTCTGCACCACCTCCAAGAGAAAAAGACCACATAAAAAATAAGATTTTTTTCTTAGCCACCATATTCTCCCTTGTATTCTGTATAAGACTTATCCATATCAGCGATGACAGCATCATGATGCGGTAGCTGCTTATCTGCTGGTGGAGGCGTCATATAATCCCCAAAAGCAGTTCTGAGATAGACATCATAGCCGATTGGAATAGGCATCTCTGTTCCTTCAAATGGCAAGAAAAGATTATCTTCAAAAGATTCGATTAGGTACTTGTTTCTCATGTAGCCAGGACCTGAGCATAGTTCCGTGATTCCATCGCTCTCAGCCAAATCATACTTAGTCATTTCTTTCTCAGCTTTTTTCCAGATGCGATAACGGAGAGATTTTGGAGTCAAACCCAGTAAAATGCGACTTCCCCATTTCATGAGAGCACCATGCTTTTCTGGAATAGTTTGCGCACAAAAGAGTGAATAAATCAAGGCCCAACGAACCTGTTTTTTCCGCTCAGCTGAATCTTTCGGATAATAATCCAAAGGCAAAACATCCAAGGCCAGACCATGTGGCAAATCCAAATCCTGCTGATAAGGCTTGATACAGGTGGTTTCCTTGTCACGAATGGTAATAAAAAGATTACGATCAACAAAATCCTTGTAACTCTTTGACAAGAAATAACGTTCATCTGCATAACGAGGCCATAATTCTGCTAATTTCTCATAATCTTTACGAGGCATAAAAAAGTCTAGGTCGTCGTCCCAAGGAATAAATCCCTTGTTTCGAAGGGTACCAATAGCGCCTCCGCCACAGAGATAACAGAGCAAATCATGTTCTTTACAAAAGGCCACAAAATATTCAGCCATCTCCAGACTACGAGCCTGAATTGCTTTTAAATCAGTCATATTGTTCATTATTCTTTCTATCGTATCGTTTCATTATACCACAAACAAGGGGTGAAAATCTATTGCAGACTGTAAAAAATCAAAGCCTGACTGCTATCCAAATAGCTATCAAACTTTGATTTTTCTGTCTTATACTCTTCGAAAATCTCTTCAAACCACGTCAGCTTCACCTTGCCGTAGGTATNNACCTCAAAACTGTGTTTTTAGCAGCCTGCGGCTAGCTTCCTAGTTTGCACTTTAATTTTCATTGAGTATTATCTTATCTCAAGCCCATTTGAGCGAGCTTGGTTTGATATTTGTTTTGATCAACCAGCAAGCCCAAGCCTCCATAAACATCATAGGCATCTACCCAGTCACCCAGTTCTGGAATCGTCAATTTTTCAATACCATTTTTTGCTCCATCCAAAACAGATAAACCGTTTGTTAGGAGGAAAGTATAGGGTACGTTGGTTGAGGTCATAGCAAAAACCTTTCCAAGAGCTTCAGAACCAGTGAAAAGTTTAGTGGGATCTTTAATTTGCTCTAAAATTGCTGTTAAAACTTGTTGCTGTCTTTTTGTACGGCCGTAATCCGCCTCATCATCATCACGGAAACGAGCATAATTGAGCAGGGTCGAGCCATTCATCTGCTGTTTTCCGACTTTAATGGTTTGGGTTGGAGACTCAGTCTCGGTAGCATATAAATCATCTCCGACTGTAGCTTCTGTTAGGGGACGCCCATTCAATGTTGAAAATTGAGCATCAATCGTCACCCCATCAGGGAAAAGCGTGTCAATCGCTGTGGCAAAGGCCTGGAAATCAACCAAGGCGTAGTACTTAATGTCCAAGTCAAAATTATCTTTCAAGACTTGGCGAACCATTTCTGCCCCTTTTTGCCCCTCTTGTTCTCCTAACTCGTAGGCTACGTTTAACTTGTTATCTGTCTGTTTTCTACCATTAATCACTTGACTATAACCATCTATATAGACCAAATTATCACGCATGAAACTGACTAGCTTCATTTTCTTATCTGAGCCCCCGACATTTAATACCATAATAGAGTCAGTTCGTGTCTCAACACTATTTTGACCGATTCGACCGTCTGTCCCCATGATCAAAATATTAACTCCATCTCTAGTGTCCTGACCATTAAAGACTTGAACCTGTGCTGCCTTAGCATCAGCAGTTTTCTTTGCGCTAGCATCTTGGTAACCACGCAAAAACATGAATACCATGGCCAAAGCCACACAGACCAAAAGTGAAAAAATCACCATAAAAATTCGTTTAAGACGGAGCTTCCGTCTTTTCTTTTTTGGAGGGAAAGAGAGTGCTTGTGATTTGGATTGTGAGCGACTCCGGTTCGCATAGCTTGGTAAGTCAACCTGCTCTTCTCTTTCTTGTTCCAAGCTAGAGCTACTATTTCCCCTAGCAAGAGTTAGCTTTTCTTGCAAATAGGCAAACTCATTTTTTTCTCTCTCATTGAGATAATGAATATTTTTTAGCAAATAATCATAACGCAACTGCTCATGATGACTTAAGGGATTTTCTTTACTCATCTTCTCTCCTTTCCATGGTCTGATATTGGATAAATAGGATAGGCACCCAGAATTTTATACTGGATTCCAATCGCTTCTAATTCTTTTTGGGCAAAGTGGACCAAGTCCTTATCGGTATAATCCACATCGATAATGAAAAAGTATTCACCCAGTGCTGTCTTGAGTGGACGACTTTCAATTTTTGTCAAGTCAATTCCTCGCCAAGCAAAGGTCGACAGGGCCTTATAAAGTGCACCTGGAAGGTTGTCAGGTAATGTCAAGGCCAAACTCATCTTTTCAGTTTGTGCTTGCAAGGGAATAGAAGGCTTTTCAGCTCCTAGAACCCAGAAACGTGTGAAATTGGCTTCCATTTCCTGAATATCCTCGGCAATCAGTTCCAATCCATATTCTTCAGCAGAACTTCTAGGTGCAACTGCTGCAAAGGGCTGGTCTGGATGTTCGGAAATAAAACGGGCCGCATAAGCTGTACTAGCTGTTACCTCGATTTGAGCCTCTGGATATTGTTCATCGATGAATTTCTTTCCTTGAGCCAAGGCCTGTGGATGTGAAAAAATCTTTTCAATCTTAGTATGGCCTGGAACCACCATCAACTGCTGATGAATAGGCTGAACGATTTCTGCTACTGCTTGGATGTGAGCCTGATGAAAAAGATAGTCCAAGGTTTCATGAACACTACCCTCAATAGAGTTTTCAACTGGCACCACAGAATAGTCCACTAATCCTTGCTCATAAGCCTTGATGACATCTGTAATGTTGGCAAAAGCCTGCAATTCCTCATTAGGAAAAGCTGTCTGCACAACATGGTGTGAAAATGATCCCTTGGGACCTAGATAAGCAATTTTCATCTTAGTTCCTCTATAATTTCCTCCGGACTTAGCTTGGTCACATCCAAAATCCGACTAGCCACTTCCTCATACCAAACCTGTCTTTCTTGGAAAATAGCTGCAAGTTCTTCCTTGCTATTATTTAGAAAAAGCGGGCGCTGATTATCCTTATCAGCTGCGATACGTTGGTAGAGGGTTTCAAAATCTGCTTTCAGGTAGATGTTATCTGTATTAGTCTTGAGTAAGTCACGATTTCTCTGAGAAATAACCACTCCTCCTCCAGTTGACACGACTTGGTCTGTTTGTAGTAAATTAGCTAGGACTTCTGACTCTACCTGACGAAAGGCCGCTTCGCCCTTTTCCGCGAAAAATTCCGCAATGGACATACCTAAACGCTTCTCTATCAGAGCATCCATATCAAGGTAGTCTGGGTCTAAACCTCTTGCAATAGTCGATTTGCCAGCACCCATAAAGCCTAGTAACACCTTAGCCATGAGTCAAGTTCTCCAAATCATCAAAGAAGCTAGGATAGCTGGTATTGATGGCTTCTGCCCGATCAAGTTCCACTTCTCCATCTGCAACCAAGAGAGCTGCGATGGCTGTCATCATGCCAATTCGGTGGTCTCCAAACGTATTGACTCTAGCACCGTAAAGAGCGGATTTTCCTTTGATAATCATTCCATCTGCTGTAGGTGTGATATCTGCTCCCATACTATTCAGGGCGTCTGCCACCACCTGAATGCGGTCTGTTTCCTTGACCTTAAGTTCCTCAGCATCCTTGATAACTGTTACACCTTGGGCTTGGGTCGCAAGTAGAGCGATAATGGGCAATTCATCAATCAAACGTGGAATCAAGGCACCGCCAATCTCTGTTCCTTTCAAGTCTGAAGACTCAACAGTCAAGGTAGCAGATTTAGCGACTGGGTCAATTTCAGTCATTTCCAATTTTCCACCCATGGCGCGAATGACATCAATAATACCGGTGCGCGTTTCGTTGATACCCACATTCTGCAGCACTAGACGAGAGTTTGGAACAATCAAACCTGCGACTAACCAAAAGGCTGCACTGGAAATATCTCCTGGTACGACCACCTTCTGTCCTGTCAATTTTTGTGGCCCTTGGACTGTGATTTTCTTGCCCTCCACACTTAAATGGCCACCAAATTGTTGCAACATATCTTCAGTATGATTACGGGTGCACTCTTTTTCGATAATCACTGACTCCCCCTGAGCCTGCAAGGCCGCAAAGATCAAGGCTGACTTGACTTGGGCAGAGGCAATTGGCAACTCATACTGAATAGGTCTTAGGGTTTTCGTCCCTTTTAAGTGAAGAGGAGGCAGGTCTCGCTCAGTTTGTCCCGAAATGCTAACGCCCATTTTTTTCAGAGGAATCGTCACACGATCCATAGGACGTTTGGAAAGACTGTCGTCTCCAAACATTTCTACTTCAAAATCTGCACCTGCAAGGACACCTGAAATCAGGCGAATCGAGGTACCAGAATTTCCCATATCAAGGGCATTTTGCGGAGCTTTTAAGCCTTCCATACCCACACCTTGAATGGTAATAACCCCATCTTTGTCCTCAATTTCAACACCAAGGTCACGAAAAACCTGCATGGTCGAAAGAACGTCTTCACCTCGCAGAATATCATAAACCTTGGTCTCACCCTCAGCCAAACTTCCAAAGATAATGGAACGGTGGCTGATAGACTTGTCACCTGGAACGCGGATACTGCCATGTAAGTGGCGAATGTTTGTTTTTAGTTTCATACTGGACCTCATACTTGCAATACTTTTACCTATTTTATCATAAAAAGCCAGAAATTCCTTAAAAATTCTGACTTTAGGATAGTTCTTTTCTTATTTTAGCAATTCTGAAACTGGTTCGAAAACAATTTTTTCAATGTCAGAAAGGTAAATGGCCAATTGTTGTTGCTTAGTAAAGAATTCTGACAAGAGGCTGTTCCCTTGAATCTGTTTACCAAAGCCTTCCATTTTCGCTTGGAAGGATGCGTCTGGCATTTGCCCTGTCTGGGCTAGTCTTTGAATTTCTTCTTGGAAGGCAACATATTCTGTAAAGATTTTACTTGCCTCAGCATCTGCTGCAATCGCATCTTTAGCTGCTTTAACAGCCTTGTATTCTGGTAATTCGCGTAAACCGCGACTGAGTTCGTTTGCACTATCGTAAATATTTGACATGATTTTCTCCTTATTCATTTCTTTTTAAATTACTAGTCACTCTGTGGTCTTTATTATTGTGCAATCACTTTTATATGACCTCTTGAATGTCCATTGCTTAATTCCTTATCTGGTATATACTCTATCTTCAAAGTTCCTAAATTAGAACCTGTTTTTATTTCATTTGACATAAGATTATCAAAATAGTTCTCTATCTCATCATCAGATAAGGATGATTCAATCGATTTAACAATATCATGAAATACTTCTTTCATTCCTGCAACACCAGATTCACTATTTTCATTTGTCTGATTTATTGTTACATTGATTTTATCAGTATCATTTGCATGTAAAAGCTCCAAGTAGTATCCGTAGCTTGATGCGAAATATTTACTTTTATATTTTATTTTTATATTTCCTTTTTTGATATTTTCTAATGGGCTATTAGAATTTTGATTATAGCTATTGATAAACTCATTAATAATTCTATCGTCTACATACTTTGAATTGGTTTTCTCTTAACTTATTTCCTTGTTGGATGGTTCATTTTTTGTCTCAACACTGGCTTCTGAAGTAGTTTTCACATCTTTTTTAACAGCGTAAGCTCTAAGTAAGATAAAAGAAATAAAGATAACACCAAATATGAATTTAAGCTCTATTTTAGGCATATTTTTCTCCTTATTTGATGACGACTGTGTGGTCGGTATTTTCTATTATGAGATGCTCGGCTCTTTCCAAGTCTTGAGCATTTTTAAATGAAATTTGTAGGATTCCGTGAATATCTTCACGATTTTCCTCGTTGATGTGGATGTTAACCAAGGAAGTTCCACGTAGCAGTTCCAAAATCCGCAGGATGACATCTTCTTCATCAGGAACGTCAACATAGAGGTCGTAAGAGCTATCCACACCACCACGCTTATGGATTTCCATGGTCTGGCGTTGTTCACGCGCTTGGTTAAAAAAATTCCAAATTTGCTCTTCATCCCCCTTACTAATGGCCTGACCAATCGCTTCCAAACGTTCCTTAAAATCCTCAATTCGGTCTAGAATAGTCTCACGATTGGACAAGAGAATAGAGGTCCACATACCCGGCTCGCTTTCCGCAATTCGGGTCATATCTCGAAAACCACCGGCCGCAAAGCGCCTTACCATCTCATGTTCTTGAGCATAGACCGCAGTCTGCTCCATGAGACTAGAAGCCAGAATATGAGGGAAATGGCTAATCTGAGAAGTCACACAATCATGCTCCTGGGCATCAATCTCGATAAAACGAGCATGAAGACCTGAAAGCAGATCCTTCATTTCCTTAAGCGTGTCCTGACTTGTCAGCCTCGAAGGTGTGAAGATATAATAGGCGTTTTCAAAAAGATTGACATCCGCAGAAGCTGCCCCTGTCTTGTGACTACCAGCCATGGGATGGGCCCCGACAAAGCGAACAGACTTGCCAGCCAAATACTGCTCCGCCGCATCCACAATGGCTGACTTGGTCGAACCAGCATCTGAAATAATGACCCCTTCTTTCAAGTTCAAACCTGCCAACTCCTGTATAAAAGCAATGGTCTGCTTGATTGGCAAGGTCAAAATGATGACATCAGCCAGAGGAGCAAAACTGGCAAAATCATCCGTTGCTCGGTCAATCATGCCTTCTTTCAAGGCAATATCTCTCGAAGCTTGACTGCGATTATACCCTAAAATTTCATAATCTGGATGATCGCGTTTGATACCAAGTGCCATAGAGGCTCCAATCAAACCAAGACCTGCGATATAGATTGTTTTTGCCATAGGAACTCCTTAATAGTTCTTTGTATAATCTCGGTGTTGGGCTACCGCTTCTTTTAATTCCTCTAGATTGTCTGATGAGAATTTTTCAAGGATTTCTTGTGCCAGAACCGTTGCCACAACGGCTTCCATAACCACTCCTGCTGCTGGAAGAGCGGTCGGATCACTTCTTTCGACTGTTGCCTTGTAGGGTTCATGGGTTTCGATATCCACACTCATAAGTGGTTTGTAGAGAGTAGGGATGGGCTTCATCACGCCGCGAACAACGATGGGTTGCCCATTAGTCATACCACCTTCAAAGCCACCTAGATTATTGGTACGGCGGGTATAACCGTCTTCTTTAGACCAGAGAATTTCATCCATGACTTGGCTGCCTTTACGATAACCAGCTTCAAATCCAAGACCAAATCCCACCCCTTTAAAAGCATTGATAGAAACAATTGCTTGGGCCAATCTTGCATCCAATTTTCTGTCCCATTGGACATAGGAACCAAGACCAACTGGAACACCTCCAACGACTGTCTCCACAACCCCACCGATGGTATCACCGTCACGTTTGATTTGGTCAATGTAATCCTTGATTTCCTGTTCCCGTTCTTGGTTGACAATAGAAACGTCAGACTGGGCAGCTCGTTTCTTAATCTCAGCAACTGTGAGATTCTCAGGAACATCGATTTCCTTGCCACCAAAAACCACGACATGATTAGCAATCTCCATACCCAGCTCAGCCAAGAGGCGTTTGGCCACTGCCCCCACTGCTACCCGCATGGTGGTTTCACGAGCTGATGAACGCTCCAAAGAATTTCTTAAATCATCAAAACGGTACTTGATGCCCCCAACCAAGTCGGCGTGACCTGGACGAGGATGGGTGATTTTTCGTTTGCTTTTAAGGCGGTCTTCAATGTCCTCTGCAGACATGATGTCCAGCCATTTCTGGTGGTCCTTATTGACGACATCCATGGTAATAGGCGCCCCTGTCGTCTTCCCGTGGCGAACGCCCGAAGTAAAGATAACTTGGTCGCTCTCAATTTTCATACGACCACCGCGGCCGTAGCCACCCTGACGGCGTTTAAGGTCGCCATTGATATCCTCAGCTGTCAAAGGAAGCCCAGCTGGAATTCCCTCAATGATAGCTGTCAGACGGGGGCCGTGTGATTCTCCTGCAGTTAAATATCTCATACACTCTCCTTATTTTACCAAGTAGTCTTTCATCTCTTCCAGAGAAACTGGGTGAATGGTCGCTGAACCAAGCTCTGGCACCAAGACCAATTTCAAGATGTTGCCACGCGCTTTCTTGTCATGAGTCAAAGCCTGATAAAGCTTGTCAACATCCCAGTTTTCATAGTCAACAGGCAAGCCAAATTTCTGACACATAGCTGTAATGGACTGAGTTATTCCTTCTGGCATAAGGCCTTTTTCCTCAGCCACCTTGGAAATCTGCACCATTCCCATGGCAACAGCTTCACCATGCATGACTTTCCCATACCCAGCCGTCGCTTCAATGGCATGACCAATGGTGTGGCCAAAATTGAGGTAAAGGCGAACACCATTGTCCAACTCATCCTCAACTACCATCTTGCGCTTGACCTGACAAGAATGTTCAATCAAGGTCTCTGCATGTTCCAGAATGCTCTCAACAGAACCATCCAGCTCCGTCAAAAGAGCCCACAGTTCTGGATCCTCAATCAAGCCATACTTGATGACCTCCCCCATCCCTTCAATCAACTCTCTTTTTCCAAGCGTTTCAAGGACAAGCGGGTCAATCAGAACCCCATCTGGTTGGGCAAAGGTACCCACCATATTCTTAGCAAATGGAGTGTTAACGCCTGTCTTTCCACCGATAGACGAATCCACCTGGGCAGTTAAACTGGTCGGAATCTGAACAAAGTGAATACCCCGCATATAGGTAGAGGCTACAAAACCAGCCAGGTCCCCAACGACACCACCGCCGAGAGCCACGATTCCATCGCTACGAGTCAACCCCTGCTTAACTAGAAATTCATATACTTTCTGAACAGTAGTTAAATTCTTTCTTTCTTCCCCTTCTAAAAAGTCAAAAACAGCTACCTGAAAACCAGCATCTTCTAGGCTGAGTTTGACCTTCTCAGCATAAAGAGAAGCTACATGGTTGTCTGTTACGATGAGCACTTTTTGTGGTTGCCATAGTTCTCGCAACCATTGACCAGCCTGAGCCAGACAACCTTTTTCAATCTGAATATCATAAGGATGATGAGGAATATCGATTCTGATTTTCATAGGAGAGTCTCCCTTTCTTTATTGGTATTTTTCTGTTAAAGACTGCCAAATCTCTTCTGTCGGCATTTCCTTGCCTGTCCACAGTTGAAAAGCTTCTGCAGCTTGATAGAGCAACATTCCCAGACCATTGACTGCTGGATTGCCCTGACTTCTAGCCCATTTCAAAAATGGCGTTTCAAAGGGTTGGTAAATGATATCTGCGACCAAGAGAGTCTCTGTCAGATTGATGTTTTCTGGAACTGGGGATGATTGACCATCCATGCCCACACTAGTCGCATTGACCAGTAAGCCCGAATCGGCAATCCTTGCTTGCAGTTCCGAAACATCTTCTAAAGCATACAAGTCCACTTTAAAGCCTGTCTGCTCCTGTAACTTGTCTAGGTGAGGTCTTGTTTTTTCCATAGAAACGGAACGAACAAAGACCGAAATCTGACTGACACCATCCAAAATGGCTTGCGCTATAATGGACTTGGCCGCACCACCTGCACCCAGCAGGGTCATCTTCTTACCTGTAATTGTAAAAGAAGGCAAACTCTTAAAGAATCCCTTGCCATCTGTATTATATCCAATCAAATTCCCATTCTCATTGACAACCGTATTGACCGCACCAATCAAGCGCACCTCATCGCTCAGCCCGTCCAAATAAGGAATCACCTGCTCCTTATAGGGCATGGACAGATTGATGCCAAACATCTGGTAGCGACAAATATTGGCTACTGTTTCTGCCAAATCACCCGCTTCAATCTCCCAAGCAACATAAACACCATTGGTAGCTGTCGCCTCAAAGGCCCTATTGTGGATGAAGGGAGAAATAGAATGTTTAATAGGATTGGCAACAACTGCAGCTAAACGTGTATAGCCATCAAGCTTCATCCAAAATCTCCCTGATTTTTTTCATGCTAGCTAGAGAAATCTGACCAGGGGCACTAGCCTCATCCAGACTGGCAAAAGACCAACTCGAACCAGTCACATCCGCAGTGATACGAGAAACCTTGCCCACCTTACCCATAGAAATAGTTACATATTCCTGCTCAGGATTGAGAGTTTTAAAGCCCCGTGTATAGTTCATCAAGTCTAGCACATCCTGCTCCGTATGAGCCATCACCGCAACCTTGACAAGTTTTGGATTTAGGCTCGTCAACTCTGACAAGATTTCCATCATATTTTCAGGTGTTTCTTGGAAATTGTGGTAACTCAAAACGAGATTTGGGAAGTCCAGCATTTCCTCAAAAACATCCTTGTAGCTATAGTACTCAAAATCAATATAGTCTGGTTGATAGAGTTGCACCACTTCCTTGATTAAATGGATATATTCTTCTGAAGAAAGGTCAATTTCTCCCCCTTCAGAGCGAGTTCGTAGCGTGAAAACCAACTCACGACCTGCGAATTTTTCAAAAATAGCTGGAGCCACCTGCAAAATCGCTTCTTTAGGCAGATAGTCGGCACGCCATTCAATGATGTCGGCATCCAGGTACCTCGTGGCATCCAGAGCCTGGGCCTCCTCTAAACTTCTTGGCATTACTGAAACGATTAATTTCATTTACTAACCTTCATACTAATCACCTTGAGGTAATTACTACTTTCATCTTTTTTATTATAGGCGAAGTCTGCTGGAAGACCGTATTTATTTAAAATCTGGTAACTTCTTCCTGCAAAGCCTTTATCAATTTGTTCTGTAAATTTCTGACGGGAAACATTGGCAGCATTGGTACTGGCAATGATAATCCCTCCAGGATTTAAAATCTCAAGACTCTGGGAAATCAACTTGTGATAATCCTTGGCCACAGAGAAGGTTTGTTTTTTGTTCCGAGCAAAGCTAGGCGGATCTAGGACAATCACATCGTAGGTCAAGCCTTTTCGTTTGGCATACTTGAAATATTCAAAGACATCCATGACCACAAAACGATGGTCGTCTGTGCTGATTCCATTTGCCTGAAAATGCGCTTGAGACAATTCTCGTGAACGTTTGGCTAAATCAACCGAAGTTGTCTGGTTTGCTCCTCCCATGGCCGCAGCTACTGAAAAAGCTGCTGTATAAGAAAACATATTGAGCAAGGATTTACCCATAGCCAATCCATCCACCAAGCTACCACGAACCTCGTGCTGGTCTAGGAAAATCCCTGTCATCAAGCCATCATTCATAAAGACTTGATACAAGACACCATTTTCCAAAACAGTGAAAAAGTCAGGTGCTTCTTGACCATAAACATGGGTAGATTCATAGTCCAAACCCTTAAAGCGGATCTTCTCATAGGCCCCTAAAACCTCAGGAAAAACCTGTCTAAAGGCTTCTGAGATGGTCTGACGAATCTGATAAACATAAGAGTTATACCAAGAAAAGACAGCATAGTCGCCATAAAGGTCCACTGTCAGACCCCCAAAGCCATCTCCCTCTTGGTTGAAGAGACGAAAGGCAGTTGTCAAATCATCTTGATAGTAGGCGCTTCTCTTTTCTTTGGCTTGTCTAAACAGCATTTCAAAGAAAGCTTGATTGAAGGCCACCTTGTCCTTACTAACAAACCAGCCCAAGCCCTTGTTTTGCTGAGAAAGGTAGGCAGTCCCAAGAAAGGTTCCTTCTTGACCCTGCACTTCTACTTCCTGATCCTTAAGATTGACATTCTCAAGATCACTGGCTTCTAGTAAAACTAGCCCCTTAGCAAGCTTCTTTTCAACCCTTTTGCTAACTCTTATTCTATTCATAACTACCATTATATCAAACTTTTAGCCAATTCTCAAAAAAGAAACTACCCTTGCTTTTTTACTCTTCTTTTAAAAAATGGTATACTAATACTAATAAAAATTTAGGAAGTAAATGTGTGAGAATTAATTTTAACAAAATCCAAAAAGCCATGGGTACCAGACTGGGTTTTGTCCTAACCCTTTTAATCCTCTATTGGCTCAAAACCTTATTAGCCTATGCCGTTGACTTTAATTTAGATATTCAAGTGGGCAAGTTGCAGGGAAATTACCTTGCCTTTATCGCCTTTTTCAATCCCCTTCCCTTGGGATTACTCCTGCTAGCTCTAGCCCTCTATGCTCGGTCAACCAAAATCTTTTATGGTCTGAGTATAGCTATTTATAGCCTGTTATTCATTTGGCTTTATTCCAACGTCTTTTACTATCGAGAATTTAGTGACTTTATCACGGCTAATACCATGAAGGTGGTCAGCAAGGTGTCTGTTGGTACTGCAGAATTAGAGTTACTGCGCTTTTGGGATTTCATCTATTTTATGGATTTCCCACTGCTGGCTTTCCTTTTCTATAAAAAATTCATCCAGCTGGATAGGAGACCTTTCAAATTCCGCTCCAGTGTTGCCATCACTGCTCTCTCTGCCCTGCTCTTTTCAGCTAACCTTTTCTTGGCTGAAATTGAGCGTCCCGATCTCCTATCGCGAGGATTTTCGAATTATTATGTTGTTCGCGCCCTTAGTTTACCCGCCTTTTTAGGCTATAGTGCCAACCAATCATACAGTGCCAACAAGGAACGTGCCAAGGCCTCTGAGACCGACCTGCAACCTATTACAGATTATATTCAAGAACATTCGGCTAAACCTAATCCAGACTATTTCGGCTTAGCCAAAGGGAAAAATGTGATTTATCTCCACTTGGAGAGTTTCCAACAGTTCCTGCTGGACTATAAACTCAACCTAGATGGAACTGAGCATGAAGTCACTCCCTTCCTCAACTCCCTCTACCATTCGCAATCAACCCTAGCCTTTTCGAATATCTTTAACCAAGTCAAGGCTGGTAAGACCTCAGATGCAGAAACCATGCTGGAGACTGGTTTGTTTGGACTTGACCAAGGTTCCTTTATGGTCAACTATGGAGGTACCAATACCCAGCAAGCTGCGCCTTTTATCCTATCAAAAAATGGCTACCAATCCAGTGCTGTCTTTCACGGCAATATTGGGACCTTCTGGAACCGAAATACGACCTACAAACAATGGGGCTATCAATACTTCTTTGATGCATCCTACTTCACCAAGCAAGACAGTAGCAATTCTTTCCAATATGGTTTAAATGATAAAATCATGATGAAAGATTCTATTCAGTATCTGGAGCATTTGCAGCAGCCTTTTTATGCCAAGTATATCACGGTGTCCAATCACTATCCCTATGCTAGCAATCTGACTGGCGATGAGCTTGGTTTCCCACTGGCTAAAACCAAAGATGAAACAATCAATGGCTACTTCCAAACAGCCAACTATCTGGACAGTGCCATTAAAGCCTTCTTTGACTATCTCAAAGAAAGTGGCCTCTATGAAAAATCCATCATCGTCATTTACGGAGACCATTATGGTATTTCCAACTCCCGCAATCCTGACCTGGCACCCTTGATTAGCAAGACTTCTGAGAACTGGTCGAATTACGACAATGCCATGTTGCAACGAGTGCCTTTTATGGTGGTCATGCCTGGCTATGAAAAAGGACAAATCATCAATACCTACGGTGGACAAATCGATATCTTACCGACTCTCGAACACCTCCTTGGTATTGAGTCCAGTTCCTTCCTTCAAGTTGGGCAAGACCTTCTGTCTCCAGACCATCAAGAAATCGTTGCCTTTCGAACTGCCAATTCCTTCGTCACACCCAAATATACCAGCTACGACGGACGAACCTACTACACTGAAAGTGGTCTTGAAATCAGCAATCTTGATGAACAAACTCAGACTGAACTAGAAATTGTTCGTCAAGCAGCTAGTCAACAGCTGAAAATCAGCGACCAGATTCAAACTGGCGATTTGATCCGTTTCTACCAAGCAGATCATCTTGGAAAAGTTGATACAGAAAGTATTTCTTACCTCAATTCCTTGCCCATTCTGCAAAAGATTGAGCAAGAAAAAGGAAGTCAGTCAACCAGCCTCTTTAGCCAACGACAAGGCAAAACTAGTACTGACCTTTTCAAGGCACCAAGTTACCAAGAACTCCACCCAGAGTCGGCTGAAACCGAATCAAAATCACAATAAAAAATGCTCTTCCGTCTTGGAGGAGCATTTCTTTTTATCAACAAAAATCAAAGAGCAAACTAGGAAGCGATCTGCAGGCTGCTCAAAGCACTGCTTTGAGGTTGTAGATAAGACTGACGAAGTCAGCTCAAAACACTATTTTGAGGTTGTGGATAGAACTGACGAAGTCAGCTCAAAACACTGTTTTGAGGTTGTGGATAGA
This sequence comes from Streptococcus sp. 1449, assembly GCF_013276805.1. Classification (NCBI taxonomy): domain Bacteria; kingdom Bacillati; phylum Bacillota; class Bacilli; order Lactobacillales; family Streptococcaceae; genus Streptococcus; species Streptococcus sp. 1449. The sequence goes on along the minus strand of NZ_VMLS01000012.1, from coordinate 48,752 downwards.
ACTGACGAAGTCAGTAACCATATCTACGGCAAGGCAAAGCTGACGTGGTTTGAAGAGATTTTCGAAGAGTATTAACTTTGAGATTGTAGCTGGAGAGGCTGTACCTGCAATATGTGTCTGTCAAGTTTAGTGACGTAGATAGTAGAATAAAGATGAGAAGGCATAGAGAGAAGATAAATCAGCCTCAGCAGGTATCTGGAAAATTTGATTCTATAGAGAAGACTTTTGTTACAAACTCAATATACTATCAATAAATAATATCATAGAAGCAACAATAATTAAAATTTCACCTATTTGCATCATTCTATTTCGAACTTTAAATATATGTTCTATCAAAAATACTTGGATCACACACATTATAGGAATGAAAGTTTTTGAAATTGAAAAATATCCCAATAAATAAACTATAAACAACAAAAATAGAACTATGTTATATTTCTTATTCAAAACATTCCTCCCTATATATTTTTGATTACCAATCTTAATCATTTACAACTACATTCTAACAAACTATAAAAGCGTTTGTCGAATTGAATTTATCAAGCAAGCGACCAACTAGCTCATCTTTTTTCTATTTCTGCCAATATGCGTGACAGGTAGTAATGATAGCCAAAAATAGCAAGAGCAAGCAAGAGGATAAGAACTCCTACTCCCAAGCTGATGGCAAGGACAGGGACGAGAGACCGAACCAAGAATAAGCTCCCTATTACAAGGGCCATTAAGATTGCACTATAAATAAAAATCAAAACTATTGCTACTATACGATTTGAACGGTTTACCAGGTCCGTAATGCTACTCCAATTGGTTGACAGATTTTTCACGTCCTTAAAGTAATTGTGGCAAGAAAGGATGACACTGGCAAGGATCCATGCCACAAGGAGGTAAATCATCGAAAGGATGGGCAAGCCTAGATATAGAGAAAGTCCAAATAAAGTCAGAACTGGTAAAAAGGACTGGACAGCAAATATAATCCAAAATTTCACTTTCACATAACAAGCAAAATCAAAGGGTAAACTCTTAAGAAAATCAACATTTTCTCTCTCCAAGGACAAGGCAATTGAATGTAGGCTGGTGATATTGTTATTGACAACTGCTATAAACACTCCTACAAAAAACAAGGGTAACCAGTATGGAGGATGAATGTCTGGAACTATCTGAGAATCTCGGATTTTGGAAATCAGACCGATCATCATGAGATAAGGAAGGAAAGCACTTGTAAAAAGCACTGTAATCACGCCAGTCCCCTGTCCCAAGAGGGTGAGGTGGTAGCGTAAAACCATACGGAAAAATCCCTTTTTAGTAGTTGAAATTCTCTCCTTACTGCGACGTTCTTTCTTGACCTTCTCCTCACTGTTAAGCAGAATCACGTCATAAAAACGAGGAAAAACCTTCTTTTTGCTCAAGTAAAGCACGAAGACAGTTAGTCCTATCCAAGCGAGCAGACCCAGGATGGCTTCTGTCGAAAAAGGCTCCACTGCTATTTTGTAAAAGAGATGAATAGGATAAAGGAGAAATGGAATGTCTCTAACTTTGTCAACAATACGTCCAGAAGTCGACTGTAGAAAGAAGACATATATTAAAGGTATGAGAACTCCTATCCCAATCATCACATTCGAAAAAATAGACTGATACTTTCTGAAGACCCTAGTCTGAGCCAAGAAATGTACTGCCACTACCATCACTAAAGTAACAGAGACAAATAATAGGGTCAAGGACAGTAGCATCAAAGGCAAACCCAGCCATAGAGAAGGAGCTAGCCTAATATAGAGGACTAGAAAATAAGCTAGGATTGGTACAATTCCAGTTAGAGCTGGCAAGAGAACAGACAGTCCTTTAGCAATTATAATCTCTGATTCTTTAAAGGCATAGGGCCTATACGATGCCAAGTCCTTACTCTCATAAAAGACATTGTAAAATGCAGTGAAAGAAGTTGAAAAGGCAAGCACCAGTAAAATAGCAACCATGCTACTAAAAAAACTTGGTATTTCCTCAAAAGGAAAATGAATGGCTATATTTATAAACATGATGAGCATCAAGAGACTGGAAAAAATGTAAGAACTTAGGACTCTAGCGGAAACATTTACTTTTTTTCCAGGATTTTTAGCTTGCTTCTTTCGTAGGTTAGCCAGATTAGCTTCTTGAGATGAATAGAGGATATTGATATCAACTAATTTTTTAATGACCTTGAGACGCATCTGAAACCTCCTCTTTTCTACCAGCAAGGCTAAGATAGATACTTTCTAAAGACTGGTCTGGATGGTCTTTTCTCAAGTCCTCTACGCTACCACAATAAATCAAATGTCCCTTTTTCAAAATGGCAATCCGATCACAGACTTGCTCAGCTACCTCTAGGACATGGGTTGAAAACAAGACCGTCTTGCCTTTTTGTACATGTTCCTTCATCATTTGCTTCAAATCAAAGGCAGCCTGGGGATCCAAACCAGTCAAGGGTTCGTCCAAAACCCAAATATCAGGATCAGACAAAAGTGCCCCGATGACAAAGACTTTCTGACGCATTCCGTGAGAAAGGGTTTCAATAACCTGATAGCGATTTTCAGCAAAATCAAAAACGTTCAATAGCCTAGCTAGATTAGCCTCCAAGTCAGAGCTAGTCAGACCATAGGATGAAGCAATCAATTCCCAAAATTCATTGGCCGTTAAACGTAAAAATAAGTCAGGCGAGTCTGCTACGTAGCCAATCTTTCGTTTAATAGCCAAGCGATTTTCCGATAACTCCTGACCATCTACCAAAATACGACCACTGCTGGGCGAAATGATACTGACTAGGGATTTTATGGTGGTCGATTTCCCAGCACCATTATGGCCAATCAAGCCCATAATCTCCCCATTTTCAATCTGCAAATTGAGATTGCTCAAAGCCTCTTTATCACCATACAACTTACTAACATTTTGAAATTCAATCATGGGATGACTCCTATCTTTATCTATATCACATACTATTATACTAGCACTTTGATACAAAAAAATCAACACTTTATTTTAAGTAGATACAATAGTTTCCTTCTATTCTTACGCAAACGTTTGCGCCAAGAGATACTTTATGATAGAATAAAGAACAAGATTGACAAGTAAGAGGAAACATCATGCAAAATCAAACACTCATGCAATACTTTGAATGGTATCTGCCCCACGACGGTCAGCACTGGACGCGTCTGGCTGAAGATGCTCCACACCTAGCTGATCTCGGTATCAGCCATGTCTGGATGCCACCAGCTTTCAAGGCTACCAATGAAAAAGATGTCGGCTATGGGGTCTATGACTTATTCGACTTAGGAGAGTTTAACCAAAAAGGAACTGTCCGCACCAAGTATGGTTTTAAAGAAGACTATCTTCAAGCTATTCAAGCTCTAAAAGCACAGGGAATTCAACCTATGGCTGATGTAGTTCTCAACCACAAGGCTGCTGCCGATCACAGGGAAGCCTTTCAGGTTATTGAGGTGGATCCTGTTGACCGTACAGTCGAACTCGGAGAACCCTTCATCATCAACGGCTGGACTAGCTTTACCTTCGATGGTCGCCAAGATACCTATAATGACTTCCACTGGCACTGGTACCACTTCACCGGTACAGACTATGATGCCAAACGCCGAAAGTCTGGGATTTATCTGATTCAAGGGGATAACAAGGGCTGGGCTAACGAGGAATTGGTCGATAACGAAAACGGTAACTACGACTACCTCATGTATGCTGATCTAGACTTTAAACATCCTGAAGTCATCCAAAATATCTATGACTGGGCTGACTGGTTCATGGAGACGACTGGTGTAGCTGGTTTCCGCTTGGATGCCGTTAAGCACATTGATTCTTTCTTTATGCGCAATTTTATCCGTGATATAAAGGAAAAATACGGTGACGATTTCTACGTTTTTGGTGAATTTTGGAACCCAGACAAGGAAGCCAACCTAGACTATCTTGAAAAAACGGAAGAACGATTCGATCTTGTCGATGTTCGTCTCCACCAGAATCTCTTTGATGCTAGTCGAGCAGGTTCCAACTACGATCTTCGTAGCATTTTCACAGATAGCTTGGTTGAACTCAAACCTGACAAGGCTGTGACTTTTGTCGACAACCACGATACACAACGAGGTCAGGCTCTTGAGTCTACCGTTGAAGAATGGTTCAAACCAGCAGCCTATGCCCTCATTCTGTTACGCCAAAATGGCCTTCCATGTGTCTTTTACGGCGACTACTATGGGATTTCAGGGCAATATGCTCAACAAGATTTCAAAGAAGTCCTTGACCGTCTCCTAGCCATCCGAAAAGATTTGGCCTATGGAGAGCAAACAGACTACTTTGATGACGCAAACTGTATCGGTTGGGTACGTTCAGGTGCTGAACATCAATCCCCAATCGCAGTCCTTATCTCAAATAACCAAGAAAACAGCAAGTCAATGTTTGTCGGCCAAGAATGGGCTAACCAAACTTTCATAGACTTACTTGGAAACCACCAAAGTCATGTTACAATCGATGAGGAAGGTTATGGACAATTCCCAGTCTCAGCTAGATCCGTAAGTGTCTGGGCAGTCAATACCATCTAATAGTTCATAATAACCAAGCCAGGTCCAATCGGATTTGGCTTTTTTGCATTCACAAAAAGACCTACCCAAATGGATAGATCTTTACTCAATTACAATTTACCTGCTACTGCATCCAACAATTCTTGGATTTTAGCTTGGTTGCTTCCTCCTGCCATGGCCATGTCTGGTTTACCACCACCACGTCCATCAACGATTGGTGCTAATTCTTTGACAAGGTTTCCTGCATGAAGGTCTTTTGTCTTGCTTGCTACAAGGACATTGACTTTATCACCAATAGCGGCAACTAGGACAAGAAGATCAGAGTAGTCTTTTTGTTTCCAGTTATCTGCAAAAGTACGAAGGGCACCAGCATCAGATACAGACACTTGACTAGCAATGTAACGGTGACCGTTGACTTCCTTAACATCCTTGAAGATGTCGCCTGCGGCTGCAGCTGCGGCCTTTTCTTTCAATTCAGCATTTTCTTTTTGCAATTGACGAAGTTGTTCTTGAAGTCCTTCTACCTTGTGAGGTACTTCTTTAAGTTGAGGTGCTTTAAGAGTTGCTGCGACTGCTTTAAGAGCATCTTCTTGTTCACGGTAGGCTTCAAAGGCTTCCTTACCAGTCACTGCCAAGATACGGCGAGTTCCTGATCCAATCCCTTCTTCTTTGACAATCTTGAAGAGGCCAATTTCAGAAGTGTTGCCAACGTGGGTACCACCACAAAGCTCGATAGAGTAGTCACCGATAGTAACAACACGGACTTCTTTACCGTATTTCTCACCAAAGAGGGCCATAGCTCCCATTTCTTTGGCAGTGTCAATATCCGTTTCAACTGTCTTCACTTCAAGAGCTTCCCAGATTTTCTCGTTGACTTGCTGTTCAATCGCGCGCAATTCTTCAGCAGTCACTGCTTGGAAGTGGGTAAAGTCAAAGCGAAGGAATTCAACTTCGTTAAGAGATCCTGCTTGTGTCGCGTGGTTTCCAAGGATATTGTGAAGGGCAGCGTGAAGCAAGTGAGTCGCAGTGTGGTTTTTCATGACACGGTGACGGCGATTGCTATCAATTGCCAAGGTATATTCTTGGTTCAAGGCAAGCGGTGCAAGGACTTCAACTGTATGAAGGGCTTGACCATTTGGGGCTTTCTGAACATTGGTCACAGTAGCCACAACCTTACCTGACTCATCCAAGATTTGTCCGTGGTCAGCTACCTGTCCACCCATTTCAGCATAAAATGACGTTTCCGCAAAGATAAGAGAGGCAGTTCCTTCTGAAACAGCTTCTACTTCTGCATTGTCCGCCACGATAGCTACCAATTTAGAAGACAATTGGCTAGCATTGTAGTTGAAGACACTTTCTACAGTGATGTTTTGAAGAGTTTCATTTTGCATACCCATTGAGCCACCCTTGACAGCTGACGCACGCGCGCGTTCTTGCTGTTCTTTCATGGCTGCTTCAAAACCTTCACGGTCCACAGTCATACCAGCTTCTTCAGCAATTTCTTCAGTCAATTCAACTGGGAATCCATAAGTATCATAGAGTTTGAATACATCTGAACCAGCGATGACCGATTGACCTTTTTCTTTCAAGTCAGCTACAATGCTTTGGGCAAAGTGTTGACCTGAGTGTAGGGTACGAGCAAATGACTCTTCCTCGCTCTTAACGATTTTTTCAATAAAGTCACGTTTTTCAAGCACTTCTGGGTAGTAGCTTTCCATGATTTTTCCAACAGTTGGAACGAGTTTATAAAGGAAAGGCTCGTTGATGCCCAATTTTTGACCATGCATAGAGGCACGACGAAGGAGACGACGAAGGACATAACCACGACCTTCATTTCCTGGAAGGGCACCATCACCGATGGCAAATGACAAAGAACGGATGTGGTCAGCGATAACCTTAAAGCTCATGTTATCGCCATCTTGGTCATAGACCTTACCAGACAATTTCTCCACTTCACGAATGATCGGCATGAATAGGTCCGTTTCAAAGTTGGTCTTAGCCCCTTGGATAACCGCCACCAAACGCTCCAAACCAGCGCCCGTATCAATGTTCTTGTGTGGCAATTCCTTGTATTCGCTACGAGGAACAGCAGGGTCTGCGTTAAATTGTGACAATACGATGTTCCAGATTTCGATATAACGGTCATTTTCGATATCTTCTGCAAGCAGGCGAAGACCGATATTTTCTGGGTCAAAAGCCTCTCCACGGTCAAAGAAAATCTCTGTATCTGGTCCAGAGGGTCCCGCACCAATTTCCCAGAAGTTATCTTCGATTGGAATCAAGTGACTTGGATCCACTCCCACTTCAATCCAGCGGTTGTAAGAATCCTTATCGTCTGGATAGTAGGTCATGTAAAGTTTTTCAGCTGGGAAGTCAAACCACTCAGGGCTTGTCAAAAGCTCATAAGCCCAAGTGATAGCTTCATCACGGAAGTAATCCCCGATTGAGAAGTTACCCAACATTTCAAACATGGTATGGTGACGCGCAGTCTTTCCTACGTTTTCAATGTCGTTGGTACGGATAGCCTTTTGGGCATTGGTAATACGTGGATTTTCAGGAATGATGGTCCCATCAAAGTATTTCTTAAGGGTTGCTACCCCAGAGTTGATCCACAAAAGTGTTGGGTCATTTACAGGAACCAAGCTAACTGATGGTTCTACAGAGTGACCTTTGGTCGCCCAGAAGTCAAGCCACATTTGGCGTACTTGTGCACTAGATAGTTGTTTCATATTGTCTCCTTATTTACTTGTTTAATGTGATTGGCTTTCCAGCATTTCCACATAGTCAATCGCGACACAGAGGGAAATGACTAGGTCTGCATAAGTGTCCTCAAGAACCGTTACGGTATAGGTAGAGGTCAGATGGAAGAGTTCCTTCTTAATTTCTGCAATCATCTGATCACGATCATCCAGCAATTTGAAATTCAAGTCCCAGATATTGCCCTCAATACGAAGACCCAGATTATCAAACTCATACTTATTTCGCCAGAAGGTCAACTTCTTACGAATAACGAAATTTGAACCGTCCCTAAGCTGAATCTCGAAACGTGGAAGCAAGGTCAAGATTTCTTTACTGATCTGACTGACTTGTTCACCATTAACATCATAGATGGTAAAGGTTTTAGGAATCTTAAAGAATGATCCCTCCACCTGATAGGCGATTTCTCCCCTGTCATCCTTGATAGCGAAGCGTTCGCCTCCAAGACGAAACTTTTGTTTGACAAGAAATGTTTTCATCAACACCTCCAAAAACTAAAAGACAAGCTCATATCACGAAGGGCGAAAAACCGCGGTACCACCTTCATTCAATGAACTTGTCATTCTCTTATTCTTATGCAATTGTTAAATTGAGTAGCATGACTTTCTAGCTTAGATGGCTCGCAGCACCGCCATTTCTCTGGACTAAGACAAGTGAAAATCAATTCTCAACTTTCTTATTATAACGTTTTTTTAAGCTTGCGTCAACTGGAAATGATCTTAACTAATAGCACTTTTATTCTAATACATCTCAGAAGGCTCTATTTTGCCTTCTAACACTGTTTAATAGGTTTCCCCTATACTCATACGTTTCCACTCAGAAAACTCTACCTTGAACAATTCTGGAGCTTTTGTAGTCTTATCATACACCACAATATAGTAACCTTTTTTATTCCAGAACTTACCCAAAATCTCAGCGTCTTCCAGTTCAGCCTCATAGTCTAACATCTCATATCGTTGTGTCTCTTTGGCTGTTTCTACCTTTTTACCTATTTGTTGCTCTGTTTCTATTTCATTACTTCTTTGAGTTCCTAAGATATAACCCCCAAAGCTTACCCAAAAGAAGATAAAAACCATAAATACAATTGTAGCATATTTCAATAATTTCAGTTCTTTCATTTTCCTATTATTCCTTTTAGTTTAATCAGTCTAAAATATTTTGTGTTCTCTAAATATTAAATAATCTTATAAATAGTGTCTTTCTTTATTTGAATCTAATTTCAAATCCAATTTTTTCAATCACTTCTTGGATTTCATCTAGCGATACTAAAAACCATTCTTTAGGAACAAAGCTCTCTCCATTTGGTGCTATTAATTCTATGTCTAACTGTTTGTCTGCAAAATAATGATGAAGAGTCGTTTCTAATTTTAGAGCGCTGAAATTCTGAACCTCAAAACTAGCTACTAAACGGACAGGAGCATAAAGATAGGTTCCTTCTTTTTCTGCATTTGCTAACCGTTTTTCAATTTGATCCTGTGTAAAACCGATTTTATAGAGATTACGGATGTTAGCAATTTGAGGATTGCTACTCAAGGATTTCACTACATAGATATATCCAGTTGTAATGCGTTCACTCGGACTAATGCCAGTCATCACATCTTCTATCAATTCTGTTACCATTCGTCCATGTCGGGTTCTATCGTGTAAATTTGAGACAAAAGAACGGAGTAAGGCCTTCTTATTTTCTGTACCATTTTCATATACGAGATGAAGTTCAGCGTTTGTATAGCCATTCTTGTCAGTGAAGTCTTCTCCTTTAGAAGCAACATAAACCATTACTCCATTATCAACATAGAACATACCAGGTTTAATTTCTTTTTCTTTTATTACATCAGAATTTCTGACTTGACGGCGACCTTCACTAATTTCATCATGAACACGAGTAAATAATCCTTGATAATCTTCAAAATTGCCCATCCGTTTACGTGTTCGTATTTTATCACGCGCTTGAATCGTTCGTTTATAACGTGAGACATCAAATAACGATTTTTCAGCACTATTTACCGACTCAAACAATTCATCTGATAAAATATCTGTTAAACTAGCAGGACTTGAAATAGGGGTCTCGGACTCAACGATATCTATTTTTAGTAGCCCAAATTCATCATAAGGTTCTAACTTTCGGATGCTATCAGGAGATTTTCTAATACCATTCAATCGAGAAAATAAACTGCGTTCTTTAATATTTCTAGACTTTTGTGGCTCTTGCCCATTATTTTCTCTCACCCAATCTATAATTTCTAAAAATTTCTCTACTTCATGATCTGTAACTATTTTTTTCTTAGGTTTTAAAGGAGCTATTAAATGTTCAAAATCAGAATCGTTAAATATGTCATTTAAGTTTTTAAAATCAGTCATTACCACTCTCCATCTTCAGCTTCATCTGAGACAATTGTAACAAAGCATAAGCAAGTCTCTGTTCGTACTTATCATGACTTGATTTATCTGGATGACGACCATTTTCATTTAAAAACTGCTTAATTTGAGGATAAAGAATTAACAGTTCTTCTTCAGAAAACTCCATCTTCTGACCATCCATATAATCTTGTATTAGACGCAAAGTCGGAGCATCAATTTCACGTGATATAACTTCGTAAGCTCTCTGGAAAGGATTAATCTGATCAATCAAATCAATGGATAAGTCATCAATATTCACAAATTTATCTGCCATTTTTAGAAAGTCTGTTTGCCCTACTCCCTCTTTCCGTTCAGCTGATTGAACTACCGATTGACTAATAAACTGTTGACGAACTTCTTCAACTTCAGCCCCACTTAAGTCAGGATAGATTTGTTTAATGATGGCTGGAATCATTTGCTTATTAATGACTTCTGCATCCGTTCCCGCAGCAATTGCAGTTTGGATACGCGGTTCTTGCAATATACTAGCACGTAAGTCATTCAAATCATTTTCTATGATATCCTTTGTTCTTTGAGTGCTAGGCTCTTTTAAGCCTTTCACAAACATTTCGGCACCAGAAGATTTCTGATCTTCTCGATCTTTTCGTTTGAACTTAAAATTTGGTGCTAAAACAGACTCCATCAATAGGCTAGCTGTAATAACCTTCATAACATTATTCACAGCAAAGAAAACTTCATCATCTTGAGCATCTGGTTGAGAAATGAGATTGGTAAATTGAGCATGTGACTTATTGGAACTATCCCGTGTTACTCGACCTATAATCTGAACAATTTCTGTCAGCGACTGACGATAGCCAATCGTTAAAGCATACTCAGCATAAGGCCAGTCAAAACCTTCTTTAGCCATACCAAGTGCGATAATGATATCGAGATCATCTAAACTGGTCATCTTGTTTAGATAATCCTGTACTTTTTCACGCCCTTCTTCTGTGACAAGGTCAGCGACCTTCAATACACGACCTGTTTCCTCAGTAACCAACCATAATCCAGTCTTAGGGTCTGGAACGGCTTGCCCCAGTTCGTCTAAAATTCGGTCAACTTCATCATACTTATCCTTGGTTGATTCACCTGAGTTTACATTGGGAATATGAATAATAGTTTTCTTGCTTGTGTCCAGTACTTCGTGCAAAGCATCCGTGTAACGACCACGATAAAAGTTATAACCCATAGCAAAACTTTTCAGATATTTGTACCCCTCCAACTGTTCATAATAAGTATAGGATACCTTATCAAATTTTTGCTCATCTTCAGGTGCCAAAATAGGGACAGAATCTCCACGGAAGTAAGATCCTGTCATAGCCACTACATGAGCTGTTGAATTGGCTAATATGTTTCTCAAAGCATTCCCTAAAACTGAATTATCATCTTGAGATACATGATGAAATTCATCGATAGCTAAAAGAACATCATTAAAATCACTATCAGCCAGCTGTTCAAAGGCAAAACGCAAGGTGGCATGCGTACAGATTAGAACTCTATCGTCAGGCGACTCTGAATGCATAAAGTCTACAAACTGTTTTACCTTACTTTTGCTGGTTCCTTGTTCAGTCAAATTATTTTTTGGAAGCACTTCCCAGTCCCAGTAAAAACCATATTCAGTCAATTTTGTTGAACGAAAGGATTTTCCGATAGATCTTTCTGGGACTGCTATAATAGCTTTTTTCAGGCCTTGAGCATGTAGTTTATCAAGAGCAATAAACATCAGAGCTCTCGACTTACCAGAGGCAGGAGGAGCCTTAATCAATAAGTGTTGAGAAGTTCTCTTAGCATATACACGCGCCTGCATTTCACGCATTCCAAGTGCATTATTTGATTGACTAGCACCTGTACCATTGTAATTGATTTCAAATATATTTGAGGTCATTTCGCTTCCTTTTCTGTCATTTCTTTGTACAGATTCAATAAGACACTGAGCCTTTCTTCATCTGATTCAAAAGTTTTTTGCTGGTAGGCACGTTCTACGATACCATCAATTTTTTCATGTGCTTGGCGAAGACGTTCGTTCATCGGCTTATTGGCTCCACCGTACAATTCAGCCAAGGTTCCACCTTCTTCTTCTCGAACATCCAGCATTTCAAAAACAGCATCCTCAAGCATACTTTTCCGAGATTCCGAAAGTTCTGGAATTGGGAATGTATTATAGACCAACCCAGCTGAATAACGATAATCTGTCTTTAATTTACCACCAATTGAACGAAGCCAAACCATGTGCATTTTGGATTCTAAGATACCAAGAAGCCAGATAGGAGCATTGTAAATAACCATGGCAGAATCTGATACAATTGTGTCATCTTCAATAAATCCCATAGGTACATAAGTACGAGATTCTGATGATACACGTGGAACAATAATGGCTTGACAACCTTCTATATCGCCTTTTTCATATGCTTCGTCCCATTCACCTCGTTGTACAAATTTCCATGGTGTGGATGCAGTTTCTCTTGTTCCAGCAGCCTGAGAATTCAGGCGTTCTTGTCTTACATTTTCAAATAATTGATGGAATTCCTGGATCTTATCTAATTTAGTATATTCATCTTGATCAATCCAAATAGTATATCTAAAATTTCCATTGATATACTCATCTGCTCCAATATACTTTTTAAAATACACTTCAGTTTCAGGATATCTTTGAACTAATTTATTTTTATCATCATTTGTCAGTATTAGATATTTACTTCTTGGCATATTCCCAAAGACTATTTTTGGAAAATTATTTAACTTCTCTGCATCATTGTGATTAGATACAATAATATCATCTGCAAAAGTTAGGTAGGGATTTATATTCTTTCCATAACTTTCTCCCTTATCACTATATATAATTCTTTTCTTATCATTTTTATTTGAAAATCCAATAATCGTAACTGTAACCCCTGCATTATGGGCCGCGCTATTGTTCCATTTAAAAGATTGATACGCAAAGGAAATTTGACCATATCGTAGAAGAACACTCCACAAAATTGAAACTTGTTCACCTTGATTTATTGAATTTGTTGTTACAAAAGCATATTGAGCATTTTTACCATAAATAAGGTGAGTTGCCTTATAAAACCATCCCGAAATATAATCTAATTTTTTAGAAGAAATTTCTGAACAAATCACATTTTCCAGTTCCTTCTTTTGTTCCAAGGTCATTTTTTTAGAGCCTATATACGGCGGATTTCCAAATATATAAACTTCGTCATCTGCCTTGACATTCAACACAGTTTCCCATTCAATTCTTAGAGCATTCCCACAAACGATATTTCCAGCTTCTCTTAAGGGGAGTAGCCTTGGATGGACATCAGCAAGAGCTTCTTCCATTTCCACATTCATCTGGTGTTCTGCTACATACAAGGATAGCCTTGCTACTTCATGAGCGAAATCATCCAATTCAATTCCTGAAAACTGGGATAGAGAAATCTTAGATGCATCAGCAATCAATTCTCCTTGATAAACAGCTTTTTCATTCAAGGAGTCACGAATTTCACGCTGTTTGACTAAGATATTAATTTCTAAACGACGAAGTTCTTTATAGGTAATGATGAGGAAATTTCCAGAACCACAGGCAGGGTCTAAAAACTTGATAGAGGCCATACGAGTGAGTAAATCTTCTAACTTAGGTAAGATTTGTCGTAATTCCTTGCGACGATGTTCCTCGCTAAAGTCACCACCTCCTATATAGTAATCAGCTCGTTCTTCTAATTCCGTAAATGCTGCTCGTAAATTATCTAAAAATAGTGGTTTGATGACCTTCATAATATTGGGCACGCTAGTATAGTGCATACCCGATGTTGATCTCGCTTCTGCATTTGCCACGGTTTGAATCATTGAGCCCAAAATATCTGGATTGATTTCATTCCAGTTTAGCAATTCCCCTGCTTCAATGAGTAATTGACGAGTTCTTTTATTGAAAATAAGGTCATGATGTGGCTCTGAAAAAAGCTTACCATTTACATAGGGAAAATCTGATAACCACGACTCCAAATCCTGACGACTACATTCAGGCATATCTAAAACAGTAAATAACTTTCTAACACACTCATTTAAGTCAGAACCATCTTCGGATGTCCTCATCTTAATAACATTTGTGAAAGCTCCCTTGGAGATGATATTTGTATCTTCTGCAAATAGTAGAAAAAGAACACGGATCAAAAATAGATTAAATGATTTACCATCAGTTTCAGTGATGGCTAGTTCAGGATTGATAGAAATTAGTTCGTCATAAAGTTTGGTGAAACGCTCTGCCGCTTTTACATCAGCTGGATTTTCCTTATCATAATCAATCTTTTCAATACCATTCCAAGGTAAGAAGAAGTCACAATGGGCTGGTAAATCATTAAAAGAAATTGCAAGAGTCAGCCCTGTCTGTGTATCCTTTGCATATAATTCTTGAAAATCTGTTGTAATAATAAATCGAGATTTACGAACCTGACCCTCCAACTCTTTATCAATCTCAGTCAGAGCAAGTAATGGCTGATTTTCAACTTTACGAAAATACAATCTGTTTTTTATTATAAAATCATCAGTTGCCACTTTACTTGCTCTTGTTATAGTCGTTTTAGTAATGTCAAACAATGAAACAAAATCAATAATAAATGTCGATTTATTAAGATTTTCTACTAAAACCTTAGTTCTATCCTCAATCTCAGTGATATTTAATAACTTTTTAGCCATTAGATACCTCCAAGAAACGCAAAAAGCCTACTGAATTTTCAGTAGGTTTCAATATATATATTTTTGCATTTTTTATTAGGTTATATATATATATATATATATATATGCATTTGCGTAGTCTGGCTCATTTTGAACTCCTTTGGAATTAAATTTTCAGAGATGCTATAAACAATACTAATAACTCTCTGCCTAAAACTATTATACCATAATTTCTATTTTTTCTAAAAAACGAACCAGCTTAACTGATTCGTCTTCTTACGTTTATCTCCTACTTCCGATACATTTTAAACTGTAGGAAGAGGTCGCTATATTTCCCTGTCCATTTATAGTCAAATTTCTCATAAATTTCTAGGTGTTTCATGGTTTCAACATCGGGATAGAAGGCCTTATCTTCCTTTGTTTCCTCTGGGAGCAATTCCTTCGCTGGTAGGTTTGGTGTTGAATAGCCGACATACTCCGCATTTTTGAGAGCATTTTCAGGTTTCAACATAAAGTTGATAAAGGCATAGGCTGCATCTTGGTTTTTGACTGTTTTGGGAATGACCATATTGTCAAACCAAAGGTTGCTGGCCTCAGTCGGAACCACATAGCGTAGATTTTCATTTTTTTCTAGCATTTGGCTGGCTTCCCCAGAGAAGGTCACACCGATTGCAGCGTTATTCTGAATCATGTATCCCTTCATCTCGTCCGCCACAATAGCCTTGATATTTGGAGTCAACTTGTAGAGCTTATCCACTGTCTCTTCCAACTGCTGCGGATCCTTGGAATTGAGGCTGTAACCAAGCGAGTTAAGCCCGAGTCCCAACACCTCACGCGCCCCATCAAAGAGCATAATAGAGTTCTTATACTCTGGCTTCCAGAGGTCATCCCAATGCTCAGGCGCTTCCTCTACCATGGTTTCATTGTAGACAATTCCCAAAGTCCCCCAGAAGTAAGGGATGGAGAATTTATTGCCTGGGTCAAAGGACTGGTTGAGGAACTCTGGTCCGATATTTTCAAGACCTTCAAGTTTTGAATAATCAAGCGGAACCAAGAGGTCTTCGTCCTTCATCTTATTAATCATGTATTCACTAGGAATGGCAATATCGTAGGTCGTTCCACCCTGCTTGATCTTGGTATACATGGCTTCGTTGGAGTCAAAAGTCTCGTACTGAACTTGGATTCCTGTTTCTTCTGTGAATTGCTCCAAGAGTTCTGGATCGATATAGTCTCCCCAGTTATAGATAACCAGTTTTTGACTATCTCGGCTATTGATTTTACTGTCTAGATGCGTCGCAATTCCCCACAAAACCAGGATAATAGCTGCAATTCCTGCTAAAAATGAATAGAGTTTTTTCATGCTTGCTCCTCCTTCTCACGTGAGATAAAGTAATAGCCAACAACTAGGATAATACTAAAGAGAAAGACAAGGGCAGACAGGGCATTGATTTCTAGCGAAATCCCCTTACGAGCACGAGAGTAAATCTCAACTGATAGGGTTGAAAAGCCATTTCCAGTCACAAAGAAGGTCACGGCAAAGTCATCTAACGAATAGGTGAAGGCCATGAAATAACCAGCAATGATAGACGGAGTCAGGTAAGGAAGCATGATTTCCTTAAACATCTGAAATTGACTAGCTCCCAAGTCATAGGCCGCATGAATCATGTCGCCATTCATTTCCTTGAGTCGAGGCAAGACCATCAAGACCACGATAGGAATGGAGAAGGCCACGTGACTAGATAGAACGGTCAAAAAGCCAAGTGAAAACTTGAGTTGGGTAAAGAGAATCAAGAAGCTAGCACCAATCATAACGTCAGGCGCAACCATGAGGATATTATTGAGTGATAGAAAGGCTTCTTGGTATTTCTTACGAGACTGGTAGATGTAAATGGCACCAAAAGTCCCGATAATGGTCGCTATCAAGGCTGATAGGAAGGCCAAGAAAAAGGTCTGAGTCACAATCAACATGAGACGACCATCGCCAAACATGGTTTTAAAATGGCTCAAGCTAAAGCCTGTAAAGCTATTCATGTCGTTACCTGCATTAAAGGCATAACCAATCAGGTAAAAGATAGGCAGGTAGAGGACAAGAAAGACCAGTCCTAGATAAAGGTTGGCAAATTTTTTCATCGTTCTCTCCTTTCCTTAGTCACCCACATGGTGATGAACATAGTCAGGATGAGAATCACACCGATGGTTGAACCCATACCGTAGTTGTCATTGGTCAGGAAGTTCTGCTCAATGGCTGTCCCCAAGGTGATAACACGGTTCCCACCAATCAAACGGGTCAGCATGAAGAGACTCAAGCTGGGAATAAAGACAGATTGGACCCCACTTCTCACTCCATTCATCGATAGAGGGAAGATGACATGACGGAAGGTCTCCCACTTGGTCGCACCTAGGTCATAGCTGGCATTGATAAGATTGTTATCCATATCGTCCAAGACATTGAAAATCGGCAAAATCATAAAAGGAAGCTCGATGTAGCTTGCAACAAAGATAAAGGAGAAATCGGTAAAGAGCAACTGCTGTGAACCGATTCCGATAAATTCCAAAAATTGGTTAATAGAGCCATTTTGACCAAAAATTCCGATAAAGGCATAGGCTTTAAGGAGCAAATTGATCCAGGTAGGCAGGATAATCAGCATAAGCCAGAGTTGACGGTGCTTGAGACGGGTCAAAAAGAGGGCTGTCGGATAGCTGATAAGCAAGGTCACAAAGGTCACAATTCCTGCATAAAGCACTGAGTTGAAACTCATTTTGAGGTAGGTCAAGTTTTGTGACGCAAAGTAAGATTTGTAATTTTCTAAACTGAACTGGCCTTCAATGTTGAAAAAGGATTGTCCGAAAATCAAGACCAAGGGTGCGAGTACAAAGAGAGCAATCCAGAGCATGTAGGGCACTACAAAGAGTTTAGAGCTTGTTTTCTTCATCTCTTTCCTCCTCGATTGCATTGATCAAACCTGCTTCTTGCTCTTCGATTTCCACGTATTCTTCGATACGGGCATCGAACTCTTCTTCTGTTTCATTGAGACGCATGATGTGGATATCTTCTGGTTCAAAGTCCAGACCGATTTCCTCACCAACAATAGCCTTACGGGTTGAGTGGATCATCCATTCATTCCCAAGTTCGTCATAGGCGATAATTTCATAGTGCACCCCACGGAAGAGCTGGGTATCGACCTTAACTTGGAGCTTGCCTTCTTCAGGAAGGGTAATCCGCAAGTCCTCTGGACGAATAACAACCTCAACAGGCTCATTTGGTTTCATCCCACCATCGACCGCTTCGAAGCGTTTGCCGTTAAACTCAACCAAGTAGTCCTCAATCATGGTTCCTGGCAAGATATTTGACTCACCGATAAAGGTAGCAACAAAGTGGTTGATCGGCTCATCGTAGATGTCCACAGGTGTTCCAGACTGGACAATCTCGCCATCATTCATAACAAAAATCCAGTCACTCATGGCCAGGGCTTCTTCCTGATCGTGAGTGACAAAGACAAAGGTAATGCCCAATCGTTGTTGCAATTCACGGAGCTCGTACTGCATGTCTGTCCGCAATTTCAAGTCCAGAGCTGACAGAGGCTCGTCCAACAAAACCACACGGGGTTGGTTGATGATAGCACGGGCAATGGCTACACGCTGACGTTGTCCTCCAGAGAGTTTACGGATGGAACGTTTTTCATAACCTTCCAACTGAACCATCTTGAGAACTTCCGCTACGCGTTTCTCGATTTCTTTCTTGTCAATCTTGCGCAAGCGGAGCGGAAAGGCAACATTTTCAAACACATTCATATGTGGAAACAAGGCATAGGATTGGAAGACCGTATGGACGTCTCGCTTGTTGATTGGGATGTCATTGATGCGGACACCGTCCAGTAAAATATCTCCTGTCGTCGCATCCAGTAAACCTGCAATGATGTTTAGGATAGTTGATTTCCCTGAACCAGATGCGCCTAGAAGGGTATAGAATTTCCCTTCTTCCAACTCAAAGTTGATGTCTTTGAGAACCTTGGTGTTGCTGTCTTCAAAAACTTTAGAGACGTTTTTGAATTCAATAATTGGTTTTTTCAATTGTCATTTATTCCTTCTTTTTCATAGATTAACAGATCAGGGCTCTGTCAGGCCGCCACTACCTCGTGTAGGAGATTGAACTGCCTACATTCTTCTGCACTAACGATAGGCTTTCACCCCCTTTCCATGACATAGCAGCAGCTTTTCAACTACAGCTTCCTACTTGCTTTCACCTAAAATACGGACTTCTCTCTCAAGAGTGACGCCAGAGTGTTCCTTTACTTTTTCGATAACAGACTCAATCAAGTCTTCGTAGTCTTTAGCCGTTCCGTCAGCAACATTAATCATAAAACCTGCGTGTTTTTCAGACACTTCAACACCACCGATACGATAGCCTTTCAAGCCAGCTTCTGAAATTAATTGACCTGCAAAATGCCCGACTGGACGCTTAAAGACCGAGCCACAAGATGGATATTCTAAAGGTTGCTTGAGTTCACGTAGGTGCGTCAAGCGGTCCATTTCCTGCTTGATAACCTGATGGGTTCCTGGGGCTAGGGCAAATTTAGCTGACAAGACAACTGCACCAGACTCTTGAATGGCTGAGTGGCGGTAACCAAAAGCCAAATCTTTAGCAGACAGGGTCTCTATTTCTCCATCCTTGGTCAAGACCTTACAAGACTGCAAGATGTGAGCAATCTCGCCACCATAGGCACCCGCATTCATAAAGACAGCACCACCGACGCTTCCTGGAATGCCACAAGCAAACTCAAAGCCAGTCAAACTATGACGAAGGGCAATGCGAGTTGTTTCAATCAAGTTAGCACCAGCTTCAGCTTCGATGGTATAGCCATCAACGGAAACATTATTGAGCTTGTCGCACAAGATGACAAATCCACGAATTCCACCATCACGAACGATGATATTGCTGGCATTGCCAAAAACCATCCAAGGAATATTTTCTTGATTGGCAAATTTTACAAGGCGCGCCAACTCAAAACGATTTCGTGGAAAGACCAAATAATCGGCCTCTCCACCTACTTTTGTATAACTATAGCTATGCAAGGGTTCCTTAAAACGGATATCAATTCCTTCTAAGATTTCAAGCATTTTTTCTCTTACAGACATGTCACTCTTCCTTTTACAAAATTCATTCCATTATACCATTTTTAAGACCATTTGACGACCCTAAAAAAATCTTAGGCTTATTTTAAACAAAAAAAGAGGTTTCCCCTCTTTTTATGATTTTTTGCAAAAGATAGCCTTGGTTCCATAGGTAACCAGAACGAGCTCAAGTGCTAGGACAACTTCCACCAAGACTGGATTTGTCAACCAGCCAACTTGGACTAGAGATGGTGCTAGGTCAAAGAAGGCATGTAGGCCATAGGCTGCTAGGAGATAAATCCATTTCTTCTGGCGAACAGCTTGGTAAACCCAAACAGTCAAGAGTAATTGGAAACCTAGCGCCAAGATTCGCTCAAAACCAAGCAAATAAATCTGCCAGACTGATAGCGACTGAATAGTTTTCAACATATTTTCAGACAGTAATTGCATGACCTGTGGATCCTGCGTTTGAACTGCTGAGAGAACGAAGTAGAGATTAAGCAAACTAGTAAGACCTAGGAAAATCAACTCCAAGCCACCATGCCCTAACCCATAGGCCAAGGCGTCTGCCTTTTCCAAACTTCTCTTTTTCTCCAACCATTTGAAGAAAATAAGACGAGCAGTTTCCTCAAAAAATGCTGCCATGGCTAGGCCATAGATGATATAGACAAGCGGATGATCTTGCAAGAGAGCAATACTACCGTCTTTTTGAGGATGTAAAACTAAGATATGCACCAGTTTTTCCAAAATCTGCGAAGAAACAAAGAAAGCGACTGCACCCAATCCCAAGGCAGCTAGATTAGTCTGGTATTTCTTTTTGGCATACCAAACGCTCCCTAGCAAGAAAGCCAGCAACAGCACCATGGTAATGATAATATGAATGATCATTTTCTTCTCCTATTCTGCCTTTTCAATATCTTTTTTCATCTCGTCAACATTGAACTTAGCAAACAAGTATTGACGGTCTTGGACTGGGAAACGTTGGTCCAACTGGTCAATAGCTCCCACCTCGATAATGCCTTCCTTGATAACAAAGTCCATAACATGCCCACCGAAGGTCAAATCATCTGAGATAAAATGTAGATGATATCCTGCCAAACTGACCCCATTGAAAATCTCTGGCGTCCAGAAACCAACGATGGTTCCTGCCACATTGTCACGACTATATTCAGGTTGATGGGTTGCGACATCAGCAAACTTGGTATCTGGTGCCGACTTAGGAATCATGCGCACATGCATATGTGAAAATTCCCCACGAATCTTGATAGAGCGGAAAAGATTTTCCCCGTCATAATAAGACTCAATCCGTTCTTCCAATTCCTTGTCTGTCATCTCAAAGCGCTGGCGGAAAATGACCTCTGCCTGATGTGGTACTACTGCTGCGTAAGGAATAAGGGCATCTGGTGATACTTCTACAATTTCCGGTTGCTCTCCTGAGCCTTTGGCTTGATAAGCCTTGCCATCCAAGACAATCAATTCCCCATCAATGGAATCCAAGGTTCCCAAACCAAGGTCTCCATGCTCTAGCAATTCTCCTACTGTCATGGTGCCACCATAAAGGCCAGCCATCAAGGCTCCAAGGGTATTGTATTGAAATAATTTCACTGGTTCCTGCACGTTCTTATCCATTCTCTTTCTTGTTTGTTATTCTATAAATGTTACTCCTAAGTATACCACATTTAGCTTTATATGTGAACGAGAGAAACACCTTAGACATTGCCAAGAAAGAAAAAAAGGGTACAATGTAACAAAATCAAGGGAGGTCTGGAATGAAGAAACAAAGCAAGTACCAAGAGGTCGTAGCTTATCTGAAAAATGCATCGAGTCTGGACGCTTTCCGACGGGTAGCCTGAGATTTTGACAGAAACAAAACTTGAACTGGCACAACAACCCCTAAGGAACACACTTCCCTAGGGGCCTTTTTTTATTTAACTAAATCATTATTTATTTTTTGTTCCTAGCAAACATAAATATTGTATTAATAATTGCAAAAATAAATGCAAACAAAAGGATTTTCCAAAGGATAAATTTTTGTAACACTAAATATGCATATACAAATCCAATCAAAAAGCTAATAATCCCATCTTTTATTAAAAAGTTTTTATCACGCATTATTCCAGACCACACTGAACTGCCCAAATAGCCAACTGACCAGCAATGATATAAATATTTGTTTTAAGTCCATTAGCTTTAACAAATCTTAGTACCACTTTAGCTAATTCTAACCAAGCCTTTTTCTGCGCATACTTAACAATTAGCGAAACATTGGTCATAGCAAAAAATTCTTCTCGTATTTTTCTCGCTATACATCCTCCCATCTCATCCCAAGGGACTCTGTCATAGAGATTATTAATATTAGTTTCTAATTTATTTTCCGCAAGAGCAATATCTTTTTGAGAAAAGTTTTTATAAACATATTCAGTAAAATTTTTTTCATTAACTCCATTTCTAAACATTTGATCAAGAACATTAGCTACATCATCCATTTATTTTTGTTCTTGGGTACTAATTTCAGAAACTTCCGTAGTAGTTACATCATCAGCAAATACTCTAACAGAAACTATAGAAGGAGACATAATAGAAAATAGTGATAATACAACAAGAGCTGAAGTTACAGTTTTTTTTAAATTTCATAAAAAACACTCCTTCAAGTCACAAATATATATTACTGATAAAATAACTTGATTTTCTGATTTAAAACTCCTTTCTAACAAGTCATTCGTATACTTTTATTTTCCAATTCTATTATACCACAACTAGAAAACGGTTTCAAGCTTTTTCCTAAAAATATGTGCAAGTAATACGGGGAAATTAGCATGAAAACTTTTTAAAACAAACCAACCCCAGATAAAAATACATATTTTGTTTTAAAGAGAAAAAAGTTCCGAAAAACTGTCACATCTGCATTTGGTTGCTCTTTGATTTCAAAAAAGTATTAAAGATGGGAATATACCACATTTGCTCTTAGATGTGAACGAGAGAAACACCCTAGATATTGCCAAGAAGGAAAAAAAAGGGTACAATGTAACAAAATCAAGGGAGGTCTGGAATGAAGAAACAAAGCAAGTACCAAGAGGTCGTTTCCTATCTGAAAAATGGTATCGAGTCTGGACGCTTTCCGACGGGAAGTCGCCTGCCTTCTATCCGTCAACTAAGCCTTGACTTTCACTGTAGCAAGGACACCGTTCAGCGCGCCCTGCTGGAATTACGGCACGAACAATACCTCTATGCCAAGCCCCAGAGTGGCTACTATGTCCTAGAACAAGGGCAACACCAAGACCTCGAAATCGAGGTTACGGATGAACACGCCAGCGCCTATGACGATTTCCGACTCTGTGTCAATGAAACTTTGATTGGCCGGGAAAACTACCTCTTCAACTACTATGAAAATCAAGAAGGTTTAGAAGACTTAAGACAATCCATTCACCAACTCCTCTTTGACCAAGCCCTCTACTGCAAGGCTGACCAACTGGTACTGACTTCTGGAACCCAACAAGCCTTGTTTATCCTTTCTCAAATTTCCTTCCCTAGCCAAGCCAAGGAAATCTTGGTGGAACAACCGACCTACCATCGAATGAATCGCCTCTTGATTGCTCAGGGTCTGGACTATCAAACGATTGAACGAGGCATTGATGGGATTGACTTGAAGGAACTGGAAGGCCACTTCAAAACAGGAAAAATTAAGTTTTTCTATACCATTCCTCGATTTCACTATCCTCTAGGCCATTCCTATTCTGAGCAGGACAAACGAGCTATTCTTGACTTAGCAGCCAAGTATGATGTCTATATCGTAGAGGACGATTATCTGGGTGATTTGGACTCCAAGAAGGGCCAAACCTTCCACTATCTTGATACAGAGGAGCGTGTCATTTATATCAAGTCCTTCTCGACCAGCCTCTTTCCAGCCCTTCGTATTACAGCACTCATTCTTCCAAATGCTATCAAAGAAGCATTTGTGGCCTACAAAAATATCCTAGACTACGACAGCAACCTCATCATGCAAAAGGCCTTATCACTCTATATCGATAGTCAATTGTTTGAGAAAAATCGTCTGACTCGCTTGAATAATCAAGAAACTTACCAAAAACAAATCAAGGAAAGACTAGCTTA
The DNA here is from genome assembly GCF_013276805.1 of Streptococcus sp. 1449. Taxonomy (NCBI): domain Bacteria; kingdom Bacillati; phylum Bacillota; class Bacilli; order Lactobacillales; family Streptococcaceae; genus Streptococcus; species Streptococcus sp. 1449. Next base: position 25,185 of record NZ_VMLS01000012.1, on the reverse strand, counting down.
CAGCCCCTGTCCTCTTCCTCATTTTCCTCTTCACGATGGTTTATTGCTAGACCTGAGACAGTATCCTAAAATCGCCAATCTCAAACACAGTCAACTAGGCTTGGACTTCTTTGAAGAGGCCTATTTAAGCACCTGTCCTTATCAATTTGCCAAGGTGTCCCTAGACAATCTGGAAAAGGTTTTAAACTATTTAAAAGCAGAATTGGAATGACATCCAACTCTGCTTTTTCTTATTCTTCAACTTCAGTTAGACTTGCTGCTTTTTCAAGATAGCTTTGGTAAGTTCCTTCATCCTTGAGTTTTTGGATGACCTTGTCTACCACTTCTCTCAAATCATCACTATTTTTTCTAAGAGCAACGGCATTGGCGTCGCCGTCCTTCATCTTCAAGCTGACAATTGCGACAGCTAAGTCAGCGTTTTTAGCAGCATAACTAAGTGCAACAGGCTCATCCATATGAACAGCATCTACTTTTCCAACCTGCAATTCATTGACTGCTTCACCCATATTAGTTAGGGAAGTTAATTGAGCTTTTGGCAATTGTTCCTTGACCATTGATTCTGGAACAGTCCCTTTTTGAGCCGCAATATTAGCACTTTCAAGGCTAGTTAAATCCTTGTATTTTTCTACATCAGCCTTACGAACCAAGAAACTAATCTTGTTTTCATAGTAAGGGATTGAAAAATCAAAGACTTCTTTTCTCTCGTCAGTAGCGCTAATTCCCGCAACTGCTAGGTCAGCCTTCCCAGTTTGAAGACTGGTCAAGACATTGTCAAAACTCATGCTTGAAATTTCCAACTTCACCCCAAGTTCATCAGCGATAACTTGAGCCATATCAATGTCCGCACCGACTACCTGATTTTTCCCGTCAACTAAAGACTGAAATTCAAAAGGTGCATAGTCAGGACTTGTCGCCACAACCAATTTCCCCTTTTGCTTAATGGCCTCAACAGCTGACTGAGAACCATTCGAACCTGACTGGCAAGCTACTAAGAAGAAACTTGCAAGAAAACTACATAAAACAAATATCCATTTTTTTGATTTCATAAATAAACAACCCCTCTGTTAATTTTGTATAATTATAACGATATCTAAGTTACTTGTCAAGTGTTTTCTTGCATTTTCATAAAATATATTTACTAAAAATAGAAATACAGTGGTTAGTTTATCTATCTATTGGGAACTTATTTTCAAAAAAATCATTTATCATATCTTGATGCTGCTGGTTTACAATTGCAATATTTTGTATGTCACTATGATCAAAAAATCCTAATTCTAAAGTTTCATCACTTGTAAAAAAATTTGTAGAGATAGAAGTTTCAGATGAAACTAAATACAAGATTGTAAGAACTTGAGCCTCATCACCATTCGGATAACTGTCTGAATATTTTGTATAAACATTTAAGAGTTTTTCCACCCTCACTTCGACTCCTGTTTCTTCATAAAACTCTCGCACTAAAGCTTCTAAAGCCGATTCTCCTAATTCAAGAGCACCACCTGGTAATCCCCACGTTCCTTCATCTGCTCGTTTTTGTAATAAAATTTTTCCTGATTGACTTAATATTCCACAGGTAAAATTTAAAATAATTTTATCTTTTCCAACTTTTTTCTGATATTCCGTATGTAGTTCATTATTCACCTCTGACAAAGTAAACTATCTATACAATGAAAGCTTACTGTATTAAAAAGTAAGCTTTCACAATAATTTTATCCTTTGAATACTTTATAATTCGACAATCTTACCTGTTTCAAAGTAAACAACCCATTCACAGATATTTTTAGCATAGTCACCGATACGCTCCAAGTAGGAAATAACTTGGAAATAATCACGACCCGTAACAATGGCTTCTGGATTTTTCTTAATCTCTTCAGTCGCAAGGTCACGGATAGTTTCAAAATAGTGGTTAATTTGCTCATCCATGGAGGCTACCCGGTATGCGTCGTCAACAGAACCATTAAGATAAAGATCAAGTGCTGCTTCAACAACGCTTTTAACTTCACGTCCCATTTTTTGAATTTCTTCCTCTACAGCTGGGATGCGCTCTTCCCCCTTCATACGGATGGTTGCCTGGGCAATGGCTACAGCGTGATCCCCCATACGCTCCACATCTGATACAGCCTTAAGGACAGTCAAGACTGTACGCAAATCTTGAGAGACTGGTTGTTGGAGTGCAATCATTTCAAATGATTTCTTTTCCAGTTTCACTTCGTATTCATTTACTTCTGCGTCATCTTCGATGACCTCTTTTGCCAGGTCACGGTCATGCGTGACAAAGGCACGCACCGTACGATTGATTTGTGAGAGCACTTCTTGTCCCATAGCGTAGAACTGGTTATGTAATTTCTCTAAATCTTCTTCAAATTGAGATCGTAACATCTTTCATCTCCTTATCCAAATTTTCCTGTAATATAGTCTTCCGTTTCCTTGTGTTGGGGATCAAGGAACATCTGCTTGGTATCATTAAATTCAATCAAATCTCCATCTAGGAAAAATCCTGTCTTATCAGAGATACGTGAAGCTTGTTGCATGGAACGGGTTACCAGAAGCATGGTGTACTTGTCTTTTAGACCATACAAGGTTTCCTCAATTTTACCAGCTGAAATCGGATCCAAAGCCGAAGTTGGCTCATCCAAGAGGATGATTTTAGGACTGGTTGCCAAGACACGGGCCACACAGACACGCTGCTGTTGACCACCTGACAATCCAATAGCTGAATCATGTAGACGATCCTTGACCTCATCCCAGATAGAGGCACCTTGCAAGGCTTTTTCTACGGCTTCATCCAGAACCAGCTTATCCTTAATTCCATTGATACGAAGCCCGTAGACAACATTCTCATAGATAGTCATAGGGAAAGGATTAGGTTGTTGGAAAACCATTCCGATTTCCTTACGTAATTCAACCGTATCTGTACGCGGACTGTAGATGTTGTGACCATTGTACACCACGGATCCAGTTGTGGTCACCTCTGGATTGAGATCTCCCATGCGGTTGAGAGACTTGAGGAGGGTTGACTTCCCTGATCCAGATGGACCAATCAAGGCTGTAATTTCCTTAGGTTGGAAAGATAGGGAAACACTATTCAAAGCCTTCTTTTTATTATAATAAACGGACAGGTCTGATACCTGTAAAATAGCATCTGTCATACGGTTTCCTTTCTAACCAAAGTGACCAGATACATAGTCATTGGTGGACTGTAGCTTGGCATTTTGGAAAATAGTTGCAGTTTTGTCATACTCAATCAAATCACCCAAGTAAAAGAAGCCTGTATAGTCACTTGCACGAGCAGCCTGCTGCATATTATGCGTTACAATGATGATGGTAAAGTCTTTCTTGAGCTCAAACATGGTCTCTTCTAGTTGCATGGTCGCAATCGGATCCAAGGCTGAGGCTGGCTCATCCATTAAGAGGATATCTGGCTTAACAGAGATGGCACGAGCAATACAGAGACGTTGTTGCTGACCACCTGATAAGGTCAAGGCTGACTTGTGGAGATCGTCTTTAACCTGATCCCAGAGGGCAGCCTGACGAAGGGAGGTTTCTACGATTTCATCTAGGACTTGCTTATCCTTAACTCCAGCACGTTCATGCGCAAAGGTAATATTACGGTAAATTGACTTAGCAAATGGATTAGGGCGTTGAAAAACCATTCCAATGTGTTTACGCATTTCATAAACGTTGATTTCTGGACGGTTGACATCAATTCCACGATAGAGAATCTGCCCAGTTACTTTAGCAATATCAATAGTATCATTCATGCGATTGAGACTGCGTAAGTAGGTAGATTTCCCCGATCCCGACGGACCAATCAAAGCTGTAATTTTATTTCTTTCAAATTGCATATCAATCCCCTTAATGGATTCATTTTTACCATAGTAAACATGGACATCCTTAGTAGAAAGGGCTACTTTTTCTTCAGGAAAGGTAAGGATATGCTTCTCATCCCAGTTATATGTTGACATGGCTTCTCCTTTAGGCAGCGGTTAATTTCTTGTGTAGATAGCTTCCGAACTTACGAGCTCCAAAGTTAAAAATCAGGATAAAGATCAGGAGCACAGCGGCAGAACCTGCTGATACAATTGTTCCATCTGGAATAGTGCCTTCACTATTGACTTTCCAGATATGGACAGCCAAGGTTTCTGCTTGACGGAAGATAGAGATGGGGCTAGTCACACTGAGGATATTCCAGTTAGACCAGTCAAGAGCTGGCGCCGATTGCCCTGCTGTATAGATCAGAGCTGCAGCTTCGCCAAAGATACGACCAGATGCCAAGACGACACCCGTTACAATACCTGGAAGCGCTTCTGGAATAACAACATGAACCACTGTCTCCCAGCGAGAAATCCCAAGAGCCAGACCAGCCTCACGTTGGGTATGGTGAACGTGTTTCAAACTATCCTCTACATTACGCGTCATCTGAGGCAAGTTAAAGACTGTCAAGGCCAAGGCACCTGAAATGATTGAAAATCCATACTCAAACTGGACTACAAAGATCAAGTAACCAAAGAGACCCACCACCACTGATGGTAAAGAGGACAAGATTTCAATACAAGTCCGCACAAAGTTGGTAACAGAACCTTTTTTAGCATACTCAGCCAAGTAAATCCCAGCTCCCATAGAAAGAGGTACAGAAATAATCAAAGTAATGACCAATAGGAAAAAGGAATTGTAAAGCTGAATGCCAATCCCACCACCTGCTTGAAAAGCAGAAGACCTTCCAGTCAAGAAAGACCAAGAGATATGGGGCAAGCCCCGAACCAAGATATAGAGAATCAAGGAAGCCAAGATTGTCACAATGATGCTAGCAATCGTATAGAGGACAGCTGTTGCAAGTTTATCTAATTTCTTAGCGCGCATAATTTTTCTTTCCTCTTTCTTTCGTAATCAATTTAATCACACTGTTAAAAACTAAACTCATCAAGAGCAGTACCAAGGCCAGTGACCAGAGAACATTATTATTTACAGTTCCCATGACAGTGTTCCCAATTCCCATAGTTAATATAGAAGTTAAAGTTGCAGCTGGTGTGGTCAAGGAAGTTGGGATAACAGCTGAGTTTCCGACAACCATCTGGATAGCTAGAGCCTCACCAAAGGCACGCGCCATCCCAAAGACCACTGCAGTGAAAATACCAGAACGGGCCGCCTTCAAGATCACACGCCAGATAGTCTGCCAGCGAGTGGCCCCCATAGCCAAACTAGCTTCGCGGTAGTGACGAGGAACCGCACGCAAGCTATCCGTTGTCATAAAGGTTACGGTCGGCAAAATCATGACAAAGAGGACGGAAATCCCTGACAAAATCCCAAAACCAGTCCCACCAAAGACACTGCGAACAAAGGGAACGACGACTTGCAAGCCAATAAATCCGTACACTACTGAAGGAATCCCAACCAGGAGTTCAATAGCTGGTTGCAAAATCTTCGCCCCTTTTGGTGATACTTCGGTCATAAAAACTGCTGCACCAATAGCAAAGGGTGTTGCGATAAGGGCTGAGAGAATGGTAACGATAAAGGAACCCAAAATCATAGGAAGGGCACCAAATTCTTTACTAGAAGGATTCCAAGTTCCTCCCAAAAGAAAGTCAAAGATATTCACACCATTGACAAAGAAGGTCGACAAGCCTTTTTGCGCTACGAAAACCAAAATCATGGCCACAAGGATGACTATCAAAGAAAGACAGGCAAAGGTCAAACCTTTTCCTAATTTCTCCAGACGAGAATTCTTTGATGGAAGCAACATTTTCTTAGCTAATTCTTCTTGATTCATTATTGTCTCCCTTCCAACACTGTCACAGTTCCGGCAGCATCTTTTTCAACCTTCATTTCCTTAATCGGAATATACTTCAATCCTTTGACAATCCCTTCTTGGGTCTCATCCGAGAGAACAAAATTGAGAAATTCTGCAGCCAACTCATTGGGCTGCCCCAATGTATACATATGCTCATAAGACCACAAGGGCCAATTATTGCTACTTATATTTTCTGGACTTAAGTCATAGCCATTCAACTTCATGCTTTTGACTGAATCATCTATATAGGTAAGAGATAAATAAGAGATAGCTCCTGGACTTTTTGATACGATTGATTTTACCGCTCCATTTGAATCCTGCTCCTGACTTTGCATGGCGGACTGACCTTCCATAATGACAGTATCAAAGGTAGCACGAGAGCCAGAGCCGGCTGCCCGATTGATAACAGAGATGGGTAAGTCCTTACCACCAACCTCTTTCCAATTGGTTACCTCACCTATGAAGATTTGACGAAGTTGCTCTGTCGTTAGGTTATCAACATCAACCTCCTTATTGGCAATCAGAGCCAAGCCAGCTACCGCGACCTTGTGGTCAACAAGAGCAGAAGCATCAATTCCGTCTTTTTCCTCAGCAAATACATCTGAGTTTCCTATATCAACTGCCCCAGACTGAACCTGGGACAAGCCTGTACCAGAACCTCCCCCTTGGACATTGACCGTTTTTCCAACATGGATCGTGCCAAATTCATCTGCCGCTACTTCAACCAAGGGTTGCAAGGCAGTTGAGCCAACAGCCGTTATGGATTCTCCACGATCAATCCAGCTAGCACAGCCTACTAAACAAGCCGTCAGCCAAAAAGCGATAAGAGACAGAGCAAGCTTTTTTCTTTTTTTCACTGTTTTTCTCCTCGAAAATAATTATGAATACTGTGAATTTTTTAAGTAGTTCTTTATGAGTTGACGCATGAATTCTTACCAAATTTCTGCGCAATTGATTATTTATATAATATAGGCTATATTACTCTTTTCTAACCTCCTTTTTTCATATGTGGATAAAATCTCTTGTCTATCCCTTCCCCCATTGTCACCCATTATAGTCATTTCGTGTCTCTTTTTCCCCTTTTTAATGCAAGGAAAAGGTTACTCTCCTTAGATGATAATCCAAAAGCTAGAAAGGTATCTCAAACCTCTCTACTCTCCCAGACTAGTTTACAACTAAAAGGAAAAGATTCTATTTTATGGGAAATCTAGTTTACAAGCGGTAAGAACGCTAATAACTAAACTTCTTGTACTCTTTGAAAATCTCTTCAAACCAGGTCAGCCTTGCCTTGTTATAGGTATGTACCTATTTGGTCAGTCCTATCTACAACTTTAAAGCAATGCTTTGTAACTGACTCCGTCAGTCCTATTTGCAACCTCAAAACAGTATTTTGAGCTATCTTTGGCTAGCTTCCTAGTTTGCTCTTTGATTTTCATTGAGTAGTAAAACTACATGTGATGGCAATCAAGATATCAAGAATCATCCTACTAAAAAAATCCATACTTTCACTATAACATAGAATAAGATATTTGACTAGCATTTTCACTTGAATCTGAGGCCTTTTGGAAAATAATTTTTCAAAACATTTCCAGTAACCTTTGCAAAGCCCAAGCCATTGCCTTTAACCAAAACTTGGTACCAACCATTTGGCAGACTTTCTGCCAGCTGAACAGTTTCTCCAGCCACATACTTGACAAACGCTTCTTGGTCAATTTCAACCGACTGCTTGATCTGACTCGGTTTCAAGGCTAGACCAAGAGCAAAACTGGGCTCAAAGCGTTTCTTCTTAAAAGTGCCCAGATGTAGTCCATTGCGAGCAATCTTGAGCTTACCTAAATCTGGCAAGAGTTCTGGTAAGAGATAGAGTTGGTCCCCAAAAGTCTGCAAGATTCCCGGTAGATTGACCTTCAAATGGTTTTGGGCAAATTCTTGCCACAAGGCAACTTGTTCTCGACCAAGATTGCTCTTACTTGCCTTACATTTAGGAGTTGGATTGTTACCCTTAAACTGTAGATGGGCTACAAACTGACCCTCTCCCTTAAACTGATGAGGGTACATCCGAGCCGTTTCTGGCAGGTCAATACCAGCTACCATTCCATTGATATGCTCTACTGGCAACAAATCAAAATCATACTCTTCCAGTAGCCAATTGACAATCTCTTCGTTTTCCTCAGGTGCCCAGGTACAGGTTGAATAAACTAAACGACCACTTTCTGCTAGCATGGTCACTGCATCCTCCAGAATTTCTCTTTGCAAGCTAGCACATTGACTCGGATAATCTAAGCTCCAATAGTCCATAGCATCTAGTTGCTTACGGAACATCCCTTCCCCTGAGCAAGGGGCATCAAGGACAATAAGGTCAAAATAGCCTTTAAAGACCTTGGCCAAACGATCAGCAGATTCATTGGTCACCACGACATTTGTCGCTCCAAATCGCTCCATATTTTCTACTAAAATCTTAGCCCGTTTGCTTGAAATTTCATTGGAAACAAGTAGCCCCTCCCCTGCTAGATAGGCTGCCAGTTGAGTTGATTTGCCCCCCGGTGCAGCAGCCAAGTCCAAGACCTTCATACCAGGACTGGGTTGGGCTACTTGAGCCACCATTTGAGCAGCAGGTTCTTGCGAATAAACTAAACCTGTAGCATGCTCAGGCGATTTCCCTGAAACCTTCCCATAGTGGCCCCAAGGGGTTTGAGTAATGGCATCAGAAAAGGAAAGTTGCTCTTCTTTTAAGGGATTGACCCGAAAGGCCGAAACCGCTTCCTCCTCAAAAGAGGCAAGAAAATCTCTTGCCTCATCTCCTAGTATCTCTTTATATTTTTCAACAAATCCTTCTGGAAATTGCATTTAAGTTCTTTTCCTTTCGTAAATATAGGACTGAATTTCCTCCTGCATCTCAAGAGGCACCATCATGACAGGCTGTCTGGTTTGAAAATCAGGAGCTTCACCAAAAAGGGTCACAACCCGATAGCCCAGACTTTCCCCTAAAATACTAGCTGCGGCATAATCCCATGGTTGCAGATAGGTGAGATAGGTCAACAAATGCCCTGACAAAATCTTGGCAAAACTAATGGCCGCACTTCCATAGACACGAACACCAAGAACCGCTCGGCTCAAATCAGCCAGCCCCCATTCATTGGTTTCCAGCATGCCACTATTTCCCGCAATAAGAAAATCTCCAAGTGGTTTGGCTTTAAAGGGAGCTAGGGGCTTATTATTTCGACAAACTGGAAAGACCCCACCACCGTGGTAACAATCCCCTTTGACCACATCATAAATTAGGCCAAACTGTCCCTGACCATTTTCAAAATAAGCCATCATAACAGCAAAATCTTCCTGCTGGGCTACAAAGTTATTGGTACCATCAATGGGATCAATGACCCAAACCTTGCCCTCTTGAACCGAAGCTCGCAGACACCCTTCTTCAGCACAAATCTTATCCTCAGGATAACGGGACAAAATCTCACCAACCAAGAGTTCCTGAACTTCCTTGTCCAGTCTGGTCACCAAATCTGTTGGAGAGGACTTGGTCTCAACACGCAAGTCTTCCTGCATGTGGTCAAGGATGTACTGACCCGCTTTCTTAATTAGCTCTTTAGCAAATTCAAATTTACTTTCCAAGAGAAATCTTTCCTTCCCCTTTTTCCTTAGCCGCCTGAACTGCTCGGTAAAGCGAATAGCCACTGACTGTTTCAAATTCTCGTCCCAAACGTTTTTCTTCACTCTTGCTTGGCACAACCGCCTTGAATCGCTTATAGGAGTCCAGTAACTTTTTAGCCTCTACCTTGCCTTCATAGGCAGCTTCAACATCATTAAAAAAAGAAAGCACTGAAGCAAGTTCTTCAGTGCTCCACGACAAATCTAGTGGGTAACTATACTGTTTGTTCATTAACTAATACCAGCTCTCATTCTTGCTTCTTTTAGTTCTTGCTTACGGTAACTACGAGGGAGAAAAGCACGAATCTCATCTTCATTAAAACCGATTTGCATGCGCTTGGCATCAATAATAATTGGACGACGCAAAAGACTAGGATACTGCTCAATCAAATGAAGCAATTCCGATACCGAAATACTCTCTACATCAATATTCAATTTTTGAAAAATTTTTGAACGAGTTGAAATGATGTCATCAGTACCATTTTCGGTCAAGGAAAGGATGTGTTGCAATTCTTTTCTTGTTAAAGGACTGGTCATAATATTGTGTTCCACAAAGGGAACCTTATGTTTTTCTAACCAGGCCTTAGCCTTACGACATGATGTACAGCTCGGTGATAGAAATAGTGTAATCATGCTTTTCTCTTCTTATCTATACTTTGCTACTTCTATTATACAAAAAAATAAAGCGCTTGACTAGAGATTTTTAGAAAAAAAGCCTATTTTTTCAAGAAAAATAGACTGTTCGCGAACGATTGCCTTTGTTTGAATTTGATTAATTCCTTCTTAACCATGGTTTCAAACAATATGCATTTTTATATACGTAAATTAAAAACAGCTTTCATTTCACTTCCTACGACTTTTCAGATAAAGATAGCCAAAGAAGCTTTCATATAGGGCAAAAAAGAGGAGGAAGGCATGAAGGAAGAAGGTCTCTGGCAAAATCAGAATCACTGGATCCTTGGCTGGGTCAAAAAGCCAGGTATCATCTCCCACAAAGAGAATTTGATGGAAAAGAGTAAAGAATTGGTCAAAACCAATCAAAACTCCCCCAAGACCAATCAGCAAAGGAAAAACCACTAGGGTCAGGAGCCCTTTACTAAATAAAGATAAAAAGCCCTTTTTTACAATCTTATTGACAAAGAAATAGAAACTTGGAAGTGTCACTAGAGCTACTAGCTGAACCAAGTGAAAGAGGTTCTTGACCACCTCAAAGTGGTGCAGACCAGCTGCTGACGAACGAAAATCTGGCATCTCTAGGACCTGACTAAAAGGATTGGTCAGGTAATTCATCAAGATATGAAAGTTGTACTGAATGGTTTCTGGTTTTAGATAAACTCGATTCGTTAAGTTTAGCCACTGAATTTCCAGCGGATAAAAAATCCAAGCCTGATAAATGGTCATAAGGATTGAGAGGGAGAGGAGAAAGAGCATAGAGGCCCAAAAGGTCAGTTTAGTTTTCATCAAAATCCCACTCCGCAAGGCTAGAAACCACATGTGTCGGTGCAATTGGCAGGTCTGCTACTTCTTCTTCCTTAGTAAAACCAGTCGTTACTAGGAGCGTTGGAATGCCATTGTCAATCCCTGCTCGAATATCAGTTAAATAGTTATCTCCAACCATAATCAACTCTTCACGTTCCAAACCTAAATGCTCAACCGCCTTGTCCATAATGATGGCATTTGGTTTTCCGATATAAACCGGCTTCACTCGTGTCGCTACGTCAAGCAGCGTAATCAGCGAACCAGCACCAGGCAAAAGACCACGCTCTGTCGGGATATTGAGGTCAGGATTGGTTCCGATAAAATGGGCACCCTTTTGGATAGCTAGAGTTGCTGTCGCAAATTTTTCATAGTCAACTTGCCAGTCCAGACCTACTACCACATAGGCAGGATTTTCCTTGTCTTCCACATAGCCAGCCGCCTTGATGGCTTCCTTGAGCCCTGATTCTCCGATAACATAGACAGTCTTTTTCAGTCCCAAGTCATTCATATAGTCGATAGTTGCCAAAGTCGCTGTGTAGACAGTCGATAGAGGCGTATCGATATTAAAATTCTGAGCCAACATTTCTTGAACACTCTCAGGAGTACGGGTTGTATTGTTGGTCACAAAGAGATAGGGGATGTCTCGCTTTTGCAATTCATGGACAAAAGCCTCTCCTGCTGGGATTCTGTCTTTGCCCTTATAAATGGTTCCGTCTAAATCAATTAAATAGCCTTTATATTTCATCTATTTCTCCCTAAGCCTTTTTTATTTCTTGCCAAGTAATAATAGCCTGTGCATTGGTAGCCCCGTCGCTTGTAATCTCATGCTTGCTTTCCAGTCCAGTCCTTTCAACAGCCGATGTAATAAACCCACCTGGTCGAACTTCCTTGACATACTTGAGATTGATTTTCTTGGGAATATAGTGGGTCAAAAAGTCCGCTCCCATGACCTCAAAAATCCAATCCAAGTATTTACTGTTATTGACATGACCATTCATATCCAAGTCGTAAAAACGGACATGGTAATCCTTGCTAATTGGATTTTCCAAGAACTCATACTTTGGCCCGCGGATAAGCTTTTTATTAAATTCAGACTGGTAAGGAGCCACAATCTCAGGTTCGACAGCATGGATTTTTCGACTGTCTCGGTCCATGAGAACAAAGGTCGCCATCATGTGGATGAGTTCCTGACCTGCTTCATCATAAATGGTAAAGCGACGGTAGCAAAAGAGCAGATTGTAGCTCAGGGCTTCCGTTTCGATGGTAATTTCTTCCGCAAAACGAGGCAAACGAACCACCTCAATATCGTATTCTGTGATAATCCAGACCAGATTATGCTCTTCTAAAATGGCCTTATCACTAACTCCCAGTTCAATCGACTGCATCCCTGAAACTTGTAGGGACAGCAAAATCACATCTGGAAGTTTGATATGACCGTTCATGTCAGCCATATCAAAAGGAATTTTCATTTTCATTTGATAAGTTAAGCCCATCATCCTACTCCAAAATAAATCGTTCTGCTACGGTGTCTCCTAAGAAGAGACCTCTTTTTGTCATGCGAACTCGGTCACCCTCTATTTGCATGAGACCCTGTTGAACCAAGTCTCTGACAATTTCTCCATAAAGTCCATCAAAAGAGCATCCAAATTTTTCCTCAAATCGCGCCATAGAGACCCCTGATTTCTTGCGGAGTCCCAGGAACATTTCTTCTTCCATTTGCTCTTTTTGGCTCAGGTACTCCTCTGTGATACGAGCATTGCCTTCCTCAACTGCACTGAGATAATGGCGAATGGGACCATGGTTTTTATAGCGAATACCATTGACATAACCAGAGGCCCCAGCACCGATGCCATAGTATTCAGCATTATCCCAGTACATGAGATTATGACGACTTTCAAAGCCGGGTTTGGAGAAATTAGAAATCTCATAATGCTCAAAGCCTGCTCGCTCAAGCTCAGTGATGATGTACTCAAACATCTCAGCTTCCAGCTCCTCCTTAGGCAGAGGCAATTTTCCTCGCCGCATGCGGTTCATAAAGACCGTATGGTTTTCTAAAATCAAACTATACAAACTCATATGGGGAATATCCAGTCCAATGGCTTTAGCCACATTTTCCTTTACTTGCTCCATGGTCTGACCAGGCAGCGCATAAATCAAATCAATGGAGATGTTGTCAAAACCAGCCAGTTTCAGGCGATCGATATTTTCATAAATATCCTTCTCCAAATGACTGCGCCCAATCTTTTTCAACATCTTATCATCAAAGGTCTGGACACCTAGCGAAACACGATTGACAGCCGAATTTTTCAAAACAGCTATCTTATCCGCATCCAAATCTCCTGGATTGGCTTCAATGGTCAACTCTTCCAAGGCAGACAAGTCCAAGTTTTTAGTCAAGCCATTCAGTAAAACCTCCAGTTGCGGAGCCGACAGGGCTGTCGGTGTTCCACCACCGATGTAGATGGTCCGCAACTTTTGAATATCATAAGAACGAAACTCTTCTAACAGATGCTCCAAATAGCTATCAACTGGCTGATTCTTGATAAAAACTTTTGAAAAATCACAATAATAACAAATCTGGGTACAAAATGGGATGTGCACATAGGCTGACGTTGGTTTTTTCTGCATAGTACTTATTATACCACAAAAGCGAACAATACTTAGAATTCCCTTTAACAAAATCCTAGCATTGTTCGCTTTCTTTATCTAAACATTCTTTGTATTTTATGACGAACACGATTCCCAGAACCAATCTAGTTTGTCTTTACAATACAAAAGAATGAATGTTCATTTGACTAAATTTTTAGTCTTCTTTTTTCTTTCCAAGAGCAAGTCCGAGACCGCCTAGCAGACCAAGAAGTCCTAGAGATGCAAGAGTCGCATTTGATTCTGTTCCTGTATTTGGCAATACATTTTGAGAATCATTTGACTTAGCTCCACTATCACTATCACTAGCATCTGTAGTATCTTCATGATTTTCATTCGGAGTAACTGCATCTGGAATTGGAGTTATTGGTGCAGGTGTATCTTGATCAGAACCTCCATTAGTAGCAGGTGTGACTGGAGTTGCTGGAGTGACTTTACCTGGTGTTACCTTAGCTGGTGTTGTTATATTATTAGCAATGTGTTCTGTGATATGACCGTCCTTTGAGTCTACATCATAAGTGGTTGTAGTAACTGTTTTACCTTTAGCTCCTTCAATACGTTCATTAGGTGTGTCAACTTCTCGTTCACCATCTCTAACATATCCAACTTCAGGTTCAATCGGGGTTTCTACTACTTTGTCCTTGGCTGCGACTTTGACGACTGTATTCGTTGGTTCTTTCGTTTTCCCATAAGTTAGCACGGTTGTTGGAGTTACCTTACCTGTTTCTGGATCAACTTCATAGGTAGTGGTCTCAATCACATCGCGACCTTCAGAATCTTTAGATTGTTCAACCTTAGTTTTAGCTCCTACTTTAACGATTGTCTTACCTGCTGGGGTGACGACTGGGGTGCCAACGTGTTCTGTGATATGACCGTCCTTTGAATCTACATCGTAAGTGGTTGTAGTAACTGTTTTACCTTTAGCTCCTTCAATACGTTCATTAGGTGTGTCAACTTCTCGTTCACCATCTCTAACATATTCAACTTCAGGTTCAATTGGTGTTTCTACTATTTTGTCCTTGGCTGCGACTTTGACTATTGTTGCTGTTGGATTTACTACTACTGGTTTTTCTACTGTTTCTGTAATAGCGCCTGTAGTAGAATCAACACTATATGTTGTTGTGATAGTACTTGAACCTGCTTGGCCTGCTTCTTCCACATTTGGTTGATTTTTGTCGCGTGTATCATCTTTCACATATTTCTTAGGTGATGAGATTTCTGTTTTTTCTACTTTGTCCTTGGCTGCGACTTTGACGACTGTATTCGTTGGTTCTTTCGTACGAACTGGTTTACCTTCACTTGCTGTAATCTTTCCAGTATTAGTGTCCACAGTGTAAGTTGTTGTGATAGTGTCTTCACCATCTTCACCTTTAACAGTAGTTGGGACTGTACCTTTTTCTTTCGTATCATCTTTTTCGTAAACTACTGGAGATGGTACTACCATCTTCTCAATCGTTAGTTCTTTCCTTGTCCCGTAAGTAGTTACTGTTGTAGAAGTTACCTTACCTGTTTTTGGATCAACTTCATAAGTTGTAGTGTTGATAACTTCACGACCTTGGTCATCCTTGCTACTCTCAACCTTAGTTTTAGCTCCAACCTTAACTATTGTTTTACCAGCTGGGGTGACCACTGGCTTACCAACCTGTTCTGTGACTGTTCCATTATTTGGATTAACGTCATACCTTGTAGTCGTTACAGATTTTCCTTTTGCTCCTTTTCTAGGCTTGTCTGGTGTACCGAAGTCACGAGTGTCATCTTTTTCATAAACCACTGTGGGCTCAATTGGTGTTTCTACTACTTTATCCTTAGCCGCGACTTTAACGATTGTTTCTGTTGGATTTACTATGACTGGATTTCCTTCATTTGGAGTAACTTCCCCACTGTTTGGATTTACTGTATAAGTCGTTGTGGTTGTCTTACTTCCAGCTTTTCCTGGGACAGTAATATTGTCTTGGCCTTTTTCGCGACTAATATCTTTTTCGTATGTTACTGGGGATGGGATTGTTTCTACTTCTACTTTATCCTTCGCTCCCACTTTTACAACTCTAGCTATTGGTAGAGTTACGACTTCTGGTTTGCCTTTTGATGGAGTTAGGGTTCCATTTACTGGATTTACGCTATAGGTTGTGGTGACTTTAGTTTTTCCTGATTTCCCTGGAAATTGAACGGTATTCGTACCTTTTGGACTGTTCACATCTTTTAAATAAACTGGTTTGGGTTCAACTGAATTATACTCAACTATATCCCTCGCGCCACCTCTATTGACTACTTCTTCCTTCTCAGTCGAAGTAAGACTGCCAGTTTTTGAGTTTACTGTGTAACTTGTTGTCTTCTTAACAACGTCGTCTCCTTTTTTAATGTATTCTACTTCATCCTTGGCTGCGACTTTGACAACTGTTTCTATTGCCGGTTGCTTAACTACTGGTTGTTCTATATGTGCAATCAGATCTCCAGTGTTAGGATTTACACTATAAGTTGTTGTTACTGTACTAGTACCTGAAGTACCAGCTGTTGTTACATTAGCTTCACCTTTAGCTCTTGTGGCATCTTTTTCATAACGTACACTTGGCTCAAGTTGGGTAACGACAACTGTAGATTTGGCTCCATCTTTCTTAAACACTTCATCAATTGTATTGTTAGTAATCTGTCCTGTATCGAGATCTTTCATACTCACAGTTATTGACTTAATGATGTCATCTCCGCGTTTACTATATACAACAGTTTCTCCAACTTTTTCTACAGATTTAACTGTTGCAATGTTTTTATCTTGATAACCTGTCCCATCTAAGGAAATTCGTTTCCCAGATATAAACTCTGATCGTCTATTAATCATATCAGCTTCAAAATAAGAACGTGAACTGTGACCTCCACTGGTTCGTCCAACATTTATAACAACATCACTATCATTGCTGACGCCTTTTCTTATCGCCAAATCATTATCAACAATATAATGAGTCATTTTACCAGACTTGGCTATTTTTTTGCTATCTAAACCTTTTTGCCAAAATTCACGACTGGAAAGCAAATTGGTCACAACTTTTGGAGCATTAAAGGTTGTGCCTTTTTTTAATACATTATTATAAACGTTTCTATAAGCCAACTGTTCTTTAGGAGACATGACTCTGCTGTCAGAATATGCCAACTGATAAGCTTCAACCATTGCCCGTTGTACTAAATATCCTCCTAAAGAATGACCTGTCAAATAAAGATTAGTAATACTCTTATCTTTAGCTAGTTCATGCATAATATTTTCTGCATCTATCCCTTGTTGAGGATTGCTTCCTAATCCAAGTGTTATATCAGCTCCTATATCTTTCGCATCACTTGTTCCACGAAAGGCTAATACTTGTGCAGTTCCATTTGGTAAATATAAGAAATCACTCTTCGTTTCATACAAGACAGCATCTAGTCCACTGGAGGTATGGTAACTTTTCTTCCTTTCCCAATAAGGCCCCAATTCCTTATTCATCATCATATACTCATAACGTGGTTTACTGTCACCATTCTTTTTATATAACTCTGACTCTGTTAAGGGTCTCTTATGATCCAGCACTCTATCAATATAATTATCATCACGGTAGGATAATTCCATGAACATAATCATATCGCGCTCACTTACATTCCATTTTAATTTTTCATCTGGCTTTTCTTTACTGTCAATAATACCATCACCGTCAGTATCTTCTAATAAGGGATGACTATTATAACCTACATACTTTTTCCCACCTTTTTCATAAATATAAAGTTCTTCTTTATCCTTCAAGTAATCATCATCTGTATAGGCTTCTGGACTTAACTTAGAGCCGTTTAACAATAAACTATCAAGCTTATTACCTTCTGAACCGATTACTCCTGCTTTTATTTGCTTAGCATACTCATCAGTTAATTCATACTTTTTAACCTCGGAAGGATTTGATGCTGCTCTCACCGCTGGAGTGCTTGATCTGTCTTCACCCGCCACGAAATCCCTTGTGGTCAAGCTATTATTTTCCTTATTCCCAGATCTGACGGGTTCTGTAGTCCTTGTAGATCCTATTGGAACATCTCTGGTATCTAACTCAGAAGAAGGATTATTTTGATTATCTAGTATAGGTTGAACTTCTTCTCTTTTATCCACAGAAGATGGAGAATTTTCCGTAGAAGCAAGTACTCCCTGGGATGGTGTAAACAAAGCAATGCCTATTAATACAGAAGCCACTCCAACAGAAAACTTTCGAATCGAAAAACATTGACGTTTATTAAAAATATCTTTCATTTTACCAACTTTCTTTCTAGCTATTTTTTACAAAATAGAGAGTTCTACTATTTTCCCTTGACAAAATACTAAACCCTTTCTTGACTAAAATTTTAGAACTTTTCCTCTGCTTGATTATAAACTACCACATTGATTTCTAATCATAAAAAAATGAATTGCTTAATATTAATAAAATATCAGTAAAATATAAAAAATGTAAATATTTCACTTTCAACACTGCCATTATACCATAATACTCAATGAAAATCAAAAAACGCATAATATCAGGCCTTGAAAAACCTTGATACTATGCGTTTGATTATGGGAAGATCTACTTCATTTTCTCCTAGAATTGAGTTTTTGCCCAGTCTCATCAAATCTAGATTTTTTCTTCTTTGATATCAATCACAATCTCTTCTGATTCATCAAGAATTTCGGCCTTTTCTTGCCATTGCTCTTTGAGATTATTGAATCGATATTTTGATACTTCTGTCGCTTGACGAGCACATGATTTGGCTTGAGCAAGGACGCTGTCCACAGTGATTTCACCCGACTCAACCTGTTCTTTGGTTTTAAGAACAAAATCTGTAGCCTGCTCCTTGACTTCTGTCAGTTTTTCACAGACCTGCTCCTTGGCATACTCTGGATTTTCTCTCAAATCATCCAGAAAATCTTGAGCCTGACTGCAAACTTGTTTGCCCTTGTCGCTTGTTAAAAACAAGGCAAGAGCTGCACCTGAAACGGTTCCTAAAAGGATTGAGGATAATTTACCCATAAGGATTCTCCTTTTTTATTTTTTTAAAAATTTACTTGCAAGACGAAGAGCTGATAAACTTGCCCCAGTCTTGAGTGTTTTTGAACCAGCTGATGAAGCTTTCTTGCTCAAGACACGCGCATGGTCATTGAGGTCTGAAACAGATAGAGATAAATCTGCAACAGCACTAAAGAGTGGATCAATCGTTGCCACCTTGACATTAATATCATCTGCCAAGACATTGATCTTAGACAGCAATTCATTGGTATGATGCAAGGTCACATCCACATCTGAAGTCAAGGTTTTAATCGTCTTCTCTGTTTCATCGATAACACGGCCAAGCTTTTGTACAGTAATGATTAGATACACTAAAAATACAATCAAAGCAAGGGCAACAAAAATATATGCAACTTCTAACATTTAGTTTTCCTCCTCTGTAACATAGTAAGGGGCCTTCTTTCGATTTTGATATAGAATGATAAAAATACCCAGTCCGATAAGGACAACTGATAGCCATTGAGACACTCGAAGGCCAAAGAACATGAGACTATCTGTTCGCATGCCTTCGATGACCATACGACCGAAACCATACCAAATCAAGTAAAAGGCCGTGATATGACCTCGTCTGAGACTTTTCCATTTTCGTCTAAAAATCAGAATCAAGGCAAATCCAAGTAGATTCCATAGGGACTCATAAAGAAAGGTCGGCTGACGGTAGCTCCCCTCAATATACATCTGGTCACGAATAAAGACAGGTAGATAATCCAAATTATCCACTGCTGCACCATAAGCTTCTTGGTTAAAGAAATTGCCCCAGCGACCCAAACTTTGGGCAATCATGACGCTAGGCGCCGCAATATCTAGAAAATCCCAAGTGTTAATGAGTTTACGATCAGCAAAGATATAGAGTACAAGTGCCCCAGTTATCAAACCACCGTAAATGGCCAAACCACCATTCCAAATGGCAAAAATCTCTCCCAAATTCTGACTATAATAATCAAAACGGAAAATGACATAGTAGAGACGAGCTCCTAAAATAGCCAAGGGAAAGGCTATCAAGATAAAATCTAAAATATCGTCTGGTATGATCTTCTTTCTAGGCGCTTCTTTCATGGTCAAATAAACCGCAAGAATCAAACCTGTAACAATACACAAGGCATACCAACGAATGGCTAGAGGGCCTAGTTGAATAGCAATTGGATCAAGCATTAGGCACCTCATTTCGAGCGATGAGACTTGTCAGTCGTTCTTCGAACAAACGGGTCGCATCAAAGCCCATTTCCTTGGCACGATAATTCATGGCAGCTGCCTCAATCACGACAGAAATATTACGACCTGTTTTAACTGGAATGCGGATACGAGGAATGGCTACGCCAGAAATTTCTATTTCCTCTGCATTGTTTCCAAGACGATCAAAAGTCTTATGTGTATCATAGTTTTCCAAATAGACAGCAAGTTGAACCTGTGAAGAATCCTTGACGGCACTGGCACCGTAGAGGCTCATGACATCGATAATCCCAACCCCACGAATTTCAATCAGGTGTCTCAAGATTTCAGCCGGTTCACCCCAAAGAGTAATCTCATCCTTGGCAAAGATATCGACCCGGTCATCAGCTACCAAGCGGTGACCACGTTTGACAAGTTCCAGACCTGTCTCACTCTTACCAATTCCACTATCTCCCTGAATCAAGACGCCCATCCCATAGATATCCATCAAAACCCCATGAACACTGGTACGTTCTGCCAAACGAGAATCCAGATAGCTAGATAACTCTCCAGATAAACGACTTGTCGCTGTACGGCTGGTTAAAATAGCAATCTTACATTCTCTGGCTGCTTTTAACATCTCCTCTGGAACCACCAAACCACGGGCAACAATGACCGCTGGTGTCTCAGGTAGAAACATTTTTTTCAAAACTTCATAACGGCTGTTGGAAGGCATGCTGATCAGATAAGACCACTCCTTCATCCCCAAAAGTTGAATCCGCTCTGGCGTGTAGTAGTCAAAATAACCTGTCATTTCAAGACCAGGTCGCGTAATATCTGCTGTATTGATTTCCTTTTCAAGCAATTCTGGTTCGCCATAGACAATGTCTAGTCTAAGCTTTTCAATCACTTCTTTTACTAAAACCGACATCATTTCCTCCTTCAATCGAGTTCTTCTCTCTATTATATCAAATTGTAGGAGGAAGTTTCAGATTTTTGCAGGCTTTGGAGTATTTATTTATACTCAATGAAAATCAAAGAGCAAACTAGGAAACTAGCCACAGGCTGCTCAAAACACCGTTTTGAGGTTGTAGATGGAACTGACGAAGTCAGCTCAAAGCACTGCTTTGAGGTTGTAGATGAAACTGACGAAGTCAGTAACCATATCTACGGCAAGGCGACGTTGACGTGGTTTGAAGAGATTTTCGAAGAGTATTAAAAGAAAAAGGACTAGATTTCTCTAGCCTTTCATTTCAATTAGAATTTTTTACGTTTACGAGCTGCTTCTGATTTACGTTTACGTTTTACAGAAGGTTTTTCATAGAATTCACGTTTGCGTGTTTCTTGAAGAGTACCAGCTTTAGTAACCGCACGTTTGAAACGACGAAGTGCGTCGTCAAGAGATTCATTCTTACGTACTACTGTTTTAGACATTTTTTTCACTCCCTTCAAGTTCAATATCTATTTTATTCTACACGTAAAAGGAATAATTGTCAAGCAAAAATGCGGTTTAATTTTGATTTTTTCTTCCATTTATACAAGAGTTGAAAGCGTTCAACAGAACATTGCTTTTTATTTTTCAAGTAAGCTAAGCGCTTCAGCATCCGCAATAATGGTCACATCAGGGTGATTTTGGAGACTACTTGCAGGTAGATTCTCAGTCACTGGGCCAGACACTGTTCCGGCAATGGCTTCTGCTTTCGACTCACCGTAGGCAAAGAGAAGGATTGACTTGGCATCCAAGATGTTCTTAATCCCCATTGAAATAGCTTGGGTTGGGACGTCTTCAATCTTGTCAAAAAAGCGCGCATTGGCTTCAATAGTAGACTGGTCAAGTTCTACTAGATGCGTTTGACTGTCAAATGGAGTACCAGGCTCATTAAAGCCGATATGCCCATTGCGACCGATTCCCAAGATTTGCAGGTCAACTGGATGGTCAGCCAAAATTTGGTTGTAGCGTTCAACTTCAGCTTCAGCATGATCCTTAACACCACGAGGCAAGAAACTTTCTTTAAATGGTTTTTGGTTGAACAAGTTTTCTTGCATGAAGTGACGGTAAGACTGTGGATTGTCGCCATCAAGGCCTACATACTCATCAAGGTTGACACTGGTTAGATTTGAAAAATCGAGGTCACTTTCAACAATTTCCTTATAAAATTCAAGTGGACTACTTCCTGTCGCAAGCCCTAAGGTTTGAGCGCCATTGGCTAATTTTTCCTTCAAAATCTCAAAAGCAACTTTTCCACCTTCGATTTGGTTTTCAACTTTAATAACTTTCATCTTTTCATCCTCCATTTCTATCTATTTTTATTATATGGTATAGACCAATTTTTGTCAAGTGAAAACGATTTAATTTCTAAAAAAAGAGCGTCTATACTTGAAACATGTTATAATGGATAGGATTAGAACTTAGAAAGAATGAACAGATATATGAATACAGCTGATTTTGACTTCCACTTACCTGAGGAATTGATTGCCCAAACACCCCTTGAAAAACGAGATGCCTCTAAACTCCTCATCGTCAACCGTGAGACAGGAAAAATGCAGGACAAACACTTCCACTCCATTATTGATATGCTGGAACCTGGTGATGCCCTCGTTATGAACGACACCCGCGTTCTCCCTGCCCGCCTCTATGGTCAAAAGGAAGAAACTGGAGGCCATGTGGAACTTCTCCTGCTCAAAAATACTGCTGGAGATGAGTGGGAAGTTCTGGCTAAACCTGCCAAACGCCTCAAGGTCGGTACTCGTATCAGCTTTGGTGATGGTCGCCTCAGCGCTGTCATTACAGAAGAATTGACCCACGGAGGCCGCATTGTCCGCTTCGAATACCACGGAATTTTCCTAGAAGTTTTGGAAATTCTGGGAGAAATGCCATTACCACCTTATATCCATGAAAAACTAGATGACCGTGAACGCTATCAAACCGTTTACGCCAAGGAAAGTGGCTCTGCTGCTGCACCGACTGCTGGTCTTCACTTCACCAAAGAACTGTTGGCAGAAATCCAAGCTAAGGGTGTTCATCTAGTCTATCTGACTCTCCATGTCGGACTCGGTACCTTTAGGCCCGTTTCTGTTGATAATCTGGACGAACACGAAATGCACTCAGAATTCTACCAACTTTCTGAGGAAGCTGCTGCCACCCTTCGCTCTGTTAAGGAAAATGGTGGTCGCGTCATCGCTGTCGGAACCACTTCTATCCGCACCTTGGAGACCATTGGTTCCAAGTTTGATGGGCAAATCCAAGCAGATTCTGGCTGGACCAATATCTTTATCAAACCTGGATATGAATGGAAGGTTGTTGATGCCTTCTCAACTAACTTCCACCTGCCAAAATCAACTCTGGTCATGTTAGTTTCTGCCTTTGCTGGCCGCGAATTAGTCTTAGATGCCTACCACCATGCCATCCAAGAACACTACCGCTTCTTTAGTTTTGGCGATGCCATGTTTATTTATTGAGAAAGAATTTCTCTAAATCTTCTAATACCAATAAATCGCTAAGATATTATTTCAAAGAACATCTACAATTGAAACTCTAGCTAGCTGTAGAGGACGCCTAGTACATTGAAATTAAAATGCTTCCCCCTAGCTTCGAAAATATTGCCATATATTGCGTTGACTCTCCAAATTGATTCATCTATATTTTATTTCAGCTTCCTATATTTTCTTCGCTGTTTGTAAATCAAAATGCAAGACACATGAGTAGCACCATATTTGTTACTCTTATCTGTCCTCTCAAGAGACTATTATGAGTTGTTTCAGAATCATTCACTACTTTGACCCTGACTCTCCTTAGTCTCAAAATCAAAGACTTATACTCTTCGAAAATCTCTTCAAACCGCGTCAGCTTCATCCACAACCTCAAAACAGGGCTTTGAGCAACCTGCGGCTAGTTTGCTCTTTGATTTTCATTGAGTATTAAACAAAAAGTGAACAAACCTGAATTCTAATGTACAGAAGACTAGGTTTGTTCACTTTTTTATAGTCGCTATAAGATGAGCTTATCTATAGCTTTTTATACATAATTATATATCCAGACATACTATTATCAATTGTGTCGCAGGGAGGAATCTGTTAACGCACCCATTCACCATTATCATTGACTCTATAGCCATCTATACTTGTATTGATCGCTAGCTCACCCGATGCATTTACATAATACCATTTACTGCCAACTTGGAACCATTGATTGGCTTTCATAGAACCGTTGCTGTTGAGGTAGTACCATGAACCATTATTTTGTAGCCAACCTATCTCCATAGAACCATTATCGTTGAGATAGTACCATGAACCATCAACTTGCTCCCAACCTGTTGCCATGGAACCGTTAGAGTTGAGATAGTACCATGAACCATTCACTTGTGCCCAACCTGTTGCCATGGAACCGTTAGAGTTGAGATAGTACCATGAACCATTCACTTGTGCCCAACCTGTTGCCATGGAACCGTTAGAGTTGAGATAGTACCATGAACCATTCACTTGTACCCAACCCGTTACCATGGAACCGTTAGTATTATAAAAATACCACATACCATTTTCTTGTTTCCAGCCTGTTGTTGCAGCAACTGGTTTAGCTGGTTCTAATGCTGAATCTGTTCCTTGATTAGATGTAACAGATACAGGATATGAAGGAATAGATGACTTCTTAGGAACAACAACTTTTTCAGGTTCTCTCGTCCCTCTCCTTATACGTCTTTTTACCATCTCTTTAGTAATTTGACGAGAAGTAGTTTCTTCAATTGTTCCATCACGTTCATCTACAGTATAGATTGTAGTAAGCGTAATTTCACCAATTTCTCCTGCTTCTTCTATTTCTTGACCTATATCAAGAGTTGAGTCATCGAGATATTCTGTTTCGATTGGAATTTCTTGGACAAGAACTTGGGGCTTGGTTCCTTTTTTAACAACTCTTGTTTGAGAGTCTTCTTTTTGACTTAAAGTACTCTCAGTTACTTGTCCACTCTTTCCATCTACATCATAAGTTATCGTTGTAACTGTTTTCCCATTCTTTCCTAGAGTAATCTCTTGCTCCTGTCCTGCAGAAAGGTCATTGTCTGCTTCATATTTAGTAGCAAATGGAACAAGAACTTCTTCAACCTTGCTTTTGGCTGGAACTTTGATAACTGTATCCGTAGCTTCTTTTCTATCAACAGTAACCGTTTCGCTAACCTTACCAGTCTCTGGATTAACATCGTAGGTCGTCGTTGTGGTTACATAGCCATCTTCTCCGTCAACCATCTCAATAGAAGCTCCTCGGTCTCTACTTTCATCTTTTTCATAACGGATGACACTTGTAGGAAGGACTTCGCGGTCAACCTTGCTTTTGGCTGGAACTTTGATAACTGTATCCGTGGCTTCTTTTCTATCAACAGTAACCTTTTCGCTAACCTTACCAGTCTCTGGATTAACATCGTAGGTCGTCGT